>JAWLGW010000299.1:0-7228 GCA_041690735.1 Planctomycetota bacterium | reverse complement strand
CCCGCCGCCGGCGGCGGGAGCGGGGGTGAGGGCGCCCGACTCGGCCTGCGCCTGCACCGCCTGCACGGCCTGCTCCGCCACCCGGCTGGCGAGGTCGCCGAGGTCGCCCCGCTCGGCCAGGGTGCGCACCGCCTCGTCGGCCACTCGATCGGCCAGGGCCGCCGGGTCGGCGACCTGGCTCAGCGCCGCCTGCGCCCGCTCGGTGACCTGCTGGGCCAGGGCCTCCACGTCGGCGGCCGGGGCCGCGGCGCCGCCCGGCGGCAAGGCCGTCAGGGCCTGCTGGGTCGCTTTGTCGGCCACCTCCTGCAGGAAGCCCTGCAGGTCCTCTTGCGCCAGGCGTCGCTCGACGAGCTCCAGCACCCGCTGCTCGAGGCGCGCGGGGTCGAGCTTCGCCTCCAGCGCCGCCAACCGCTCCTCGACCGCCGCCGGCAGCGCCCCCGGCGCGGCGGCCGCCGCGGCCGCCGCGGCGGGAGCGGGAGCCAGCGCGCCCAGCTTGCTGCCCTCGCGCCGCTCCCGCATGCGCTGCAGCCGGGTCTGACGCGCCTCGCCCGCGCCAGGCCGGGGGGCCGGCCGCTGGGGCCGCTCCTCCCGCCGCGGCCGGGGCAGGCGCAGCTTGCCGCCGCAGGCCTCGCAGGGGGTGTCGCCCGCGTCCTGGTCGGGGAGCACGTAGGTGGTGGCGTCGCAGGCCGTGCAAGGGCGGCCCATCTTCGCCCGCTGGCCCAGGACCTCCACGCAGTCGGCCGGCTTGAGCGCCCCCGACTCGACCAGCACCGTCTCGAGCGGCACCCCGTGGATCGTGGCCCGCTCGAGCGCCTCCTGCAGCTTCGCCTCGGGCACCAGGCCCTTGGAGTAGACGATCGTGAAGAAGGCGAGGTTGGCGGACTCCCTTTCGCTCCCCACAGGGACCCTCCCCGGCCCGTTTCGCGGCCCCACCCAGGAGGCAGCATAACGAGTCGGCCGGCGCCGTCCCAACCGGCCCCAAAGGCGCAGTCCTTGCCCCTGAACGGCAGGCCAGGAGCTCCGGGGGAACTGGCGGGGAAGAACGACCGGGGGAGGCGGTCAAGGAACGCGAGGCGCCCTATCGAACACGGAATATCAACAGGGAGTATCTACGAGAAGCAGCAGAGCCATTCCCCGTTCTCATTCTCTGTTTGCTGTTGATATTCCGTGTTCGATCTCCTCGGGCTACCGCGGCTGCACTTCGCCACAGCCTCGGGAGGTCGCCCCCCCCGCTCAGCTCGACTTGATCATGCAGCTGGCGCTGTACGAGGCATACAGCGTCGCCTTGCGGCAGGCGGTCCCCTGGCCCCAGGCGGTCGGCCGGTCGCGCAGGAGCCGGTCGAAGCTCTCCAGCCCCTCGAGGTGCACGGCGACCGCCGGGTCCTCCGTGGGCGCCTCGCGGCGCGCCGCGCCCTGGGCGCCGCTGATCAGCCACCGGGCCCGCGCCACGTCCCCGCGGTCGGCCGCGCGGGCCGCCTTGCGCCGGGCGCGAGCCAGGCGCAGGACCCACAGGTCACGCCGCCCCTGCAGGTCGGTGGCGGCCCGAGGCCCGTCGAGGGCCACGGCGGCCCGCAGCGGCCGCTCCGCGAAGGTCGGCGCCGCGGTGGACACGTCGTGGTAGCGCAGCTCCCCCGACAGCAGCGGCGCCACCTCGGCGCCGCTGGCCGGCGCCAGGTGGCACACCAGCCCCAGGAGCAGGTGGCTGCCGGCGCTGAGGTCCCCCAGGCGCACCGAGACCGAGCGGGTCTGCGGGCACACCTCGTGAGGGTGCTCCCCCAGCTGCCGCACGGACTGCACCTGCGGCCCCGGCCGCAGCGTGAGCACCAGGTTCTGCGCCGAGACGGCGCGCAGGTGTCCCAGCTCCTGCTGGAAGCTGGCGTCGAGGCCGTCGGCGTCGGGGGCGTAGTGGTAGATCCCCCCGCCGTGGAGCGCGAGCCTCGCCAGCAGGTCCTCGTCGTAGGCGTCCCCCAGCCCCACGCACGAGGTGGTGACCGCCCCCTCCCGGTCGTCCCGGGCCGCCGCCACCATGGCGGTCAGCCGCCCGGGATCGATCACCCCCACGTTCGCCAGCCCGTCGGTGAGCAGCAGCACCCGGTTGAGGGCGCCCGCCCGCCAGTGGCGCCGCACCTCCAGGGCCGCCTCGCTCCACCCTCCCGACAGGTTGGTCGAGCCGCCCGCGACCAGCGACTCCAGCCGGGCCGCCAGGAGGTCGGGCGCGTCGACCGGCTGCGAGGGACACACCACCCGCACCCGCTCCCGGAACGTGATCAGCGCCACCCGATCCACCGGCCGCAGGTGCTCGATCACGCCCCGCGCCGCCGCCTGCGCCTGGCGCAGCTTGGGCCCCGCCATGGACCCCGACACGTCGAGGGCCAGCGCCAGGGAGACCGGCGGCGCCTCCTGCTCGGCGCCTCCAGGCGGCTCGGGCGCCTCCACCCGCACCACGACGCTCACACTGACGGGCTGACCCGGCGCCACCGCGGGCGGGTCGACGAAGGTGGTGATCCGCATGGCTACCTCCCCGGCGCGAGCGGGCGAGCGCACGCGGCATGCCGCCCCGTCGTCCGCTCTGCCGGGTTGGAAACGAGGGGGGGCGGGGCGTCACGGGGCGCCGCCGGCTTCGTTCGGAGCGCTGGATCGGCGCAGGCCCTGCGTCGGACCGGAGCAGCGGCCCTACTCGCGCTGGAGCAGGGGGCGGACGAACTCCTGGCCCTGGTAGCGGAAGGTGACCGCCGAGCGGGCGACCCGCAGCACCTCGAGGCCCGCGAGGGCCGCGCCGGTGTCGGGGTCGAGCACCTCGCGGCTTCCGGGGGCCACGATCCGGTCGTTGACGATCGCGCGGGCCCCGGCCGCGGCGCCCGGGACGACGACGCCGGTCACGCGCAGGGGGAGGGCGTCGATCCGGGCCAGCAGGCGAGCCCGCTCCGCCAGGGCCTTGCCCCGCAGGAACAGCTGCTCGCCGTTGCGGTCGAACATGGGGTGGCCCTCGGCGCGCATGCCCTGGCACAGGGAGGCGAGCTGCGCGAACCGCTCCTCGACCGCGTCGAAGCGCGCGTCCCGCAGGTCGCCTGCCATGGCGCGCAGGTGCTGGTTGCCCTCCAGGACCGCCGCCTGGAGGCGCAGCGAGCGGTACACGTCCTCGTGGTCGCGCAGCCGGTCGCGGAACCGGTCCACCTGCCGGCGAAGCTCGGCGATCCCCAGCACGTCGAGCTCTTCCACCAGGCCGCGCAGCTCGGTGAAGGCGGGCAGCAGCGCCTCCATGTCGCGGCCGGCGGCGACGCGGGCCACCTGCTCCAGCAGCTCCTCGATCCGCCGCGCCAGCGCCCGGCCCACCGCCAGGCCCTCGTCGGGCTCGATCCGGGGCGGCGGCGCCGCGTCCGGGACGGCGAAGGGGTCGCGCAGGTCCGTGCGCGCGCTGACCTGGTGGTGCGACGAGGCCCGCATGAGCTCCAGCATGAAGTTGGAGTCCTCGGCGAGCGACGCGAACAGGGCGCGGTGGCGCGGCGCCGCCATGTCGCGCAGGACCAGCTGACCGGCCCGCGCCCCGGCGAGGAGGAGGGTCCGGGCGCCGCCCGGGTCGCCCTGACGGGCGCGCACCTGCGCCCGCAGGAACAGCGCCTCCACGTGATCGCCGCGCCCCTCGAGCAGCTCACCCAGCAGCGCGTCGCAGGCCTCCAGCCGATCGGTCTGAAAGCAGGCGCGCGCCGCCAGCAGCCGCAGGCGCTCGTCGATCGCGCCCGGCGCCTCACGCCGCAGGACCTCGAACGCCGACAGCGCCTCCTCCCACTGCTCGATCCGCACGGCGTCCACCAGGCGGGTGCGCGCCGTCAGGCCCGCCTCCTGAGCGGCGACCGGCGCCGCCGCGCACACCGCGACCCCAAGAACCCACACTCCTCGCATGCCGACCCTCCACGTGTGACTACTACTGGGGGCTCCGCCCCCGAGGCTGTCGCACTAGAGAGGAACTCACCTCTCTTGCGTGCCCGTGCCCGTGCCCGCGAGGTTCCGGGCACGGGCACGGGCACGGGCACGGGCACGAATGAGCTGCCGCGGCTGCGTCTTGCGACGGCCGCCCCCCAAGATCCCCCCACCCGAAGATGCTCCGCGACAACGCGCGCTGCTCCTTCCGCGCCAGGTGCTCTGCAGTCGCAGCGCTCCTGTCGCGATCCTCTTCGCCCTCAGGAGGTACATTCGGAGCCGAGCCGGCGGAGCGAAGCCGAGGCTGGAACAGGAGCTCGAGTGCCGCCGTCGTCCGACCTGGTCCTGACCACCGAGCGGTTGGTGCTGACGCTTCCGGCGCCCAGCGAGGCGGGCCGCGTGGCGCAGTACTACGCGCGCAACCGCAGCCACCACGGGCCGTGGGACCCGCCCCGGCCCGAGGCCTTCTTCGGCGCCGGCTTCTGGCGCGAGCGCCTGGCCGAGAGCCGCCGCGAGGCGGCGGCCGACCTGTCGCTGCGCCTGTTCCTGAGCGGCAAGCAGGACCGCGAGGGGCCCGTCCTGGGCGCGATCAGCTTCACCAGCTTCGTGCGCGGCCCCTTTCAGGCCTGCCGGCTGGGCTACTCCCTCGACCAGGAGGCGGTGGGGAAGGGCTTCATGACCGAGGGGCTGCGGGAGGCGATCCGGTGCGTGTTCGAGGAGCTGCGCCTGCACCGGATCGAAGCCAACTACGTGCCGACCAACGAGCGCAGCGGCGCGGTCCTGCGCCGGCTGGGCTTCGTGATCAACGGCTACGCCCGCGACTACCTGTTCATTGACGGCGCCTGGCGCGACCACGTGCTCACCAGCCTCACCAACCCGCAGCCCGTCCGCGGCGCGTGAGAGGAGGCCCGCAGGAGGTGCAGGTGCTCGAGCTGACCCGAGCGGTCAAGGCCCGCGACACCGACGAGGTGCGGCGGCTCCTCGCCGCCGGCGCCGATCCCGACGAGCGGGACGACCACGTGCACTGGCGCCCGCTCCACCACGCCGCCCGCCTGGGCAGCGTCGAGCTGGCGACGACCCTCCTGAAGGCCGGCGCCGACCCGGCGCCCGCGGACGACCACCGCTGGACCCCGCTCCACCTGGCGGCCGCCCGCGGCGACCTTCCAGTGGTGGAGGCCCTGCTGGCGGCGGGCGCCCCGGCCGCCGCCACCACCGACGCCGGCGCCACGCCGTTCGTGGTGGCCGCCCGCGAGAGCGGCACCCCCGCGGTGCTGCGCGCGCTCCTCGCGGCCGGCGCGGCCCCCGACCTCGCCGGCCAGGACCGGGGCCTGCTGGCGCACGCGCTCGGGCAGGGGCGGCAGGAGGTCGCCGACCTGCTGCGGGAGCTGGGCGCCCCCGCCCCCGAGGAGGACCTGTTCCAGCTCGTGCGCCTGGGCGACCTCGCCGGCGTGCGCCGCTGCCTCGCCGCCGGCGCCGACCTCGAGCAGCGAGGCTCGGGCGGCCGGACCCCGCTGCTGGAGGCGGTCGGCTGGGGCCGCCTCGAGATCGCGTCTGCCCTCCTCGACGCCGGGGCCGACGTGGGCGCCACCGAGCGGGGCAAGAAGACCGCGCTCATGACCGCCGTCACCACCAAGCACGCGCCGCTGGTGGCCCTCCTGCTCGAGCGCGGCGCCACGGTCGACGCCCTCGACGGCAAGGGAAACACCGCCCTGTGGTGGGCGGCCAACCTCGGGGAGCTCGACGTCGCCCGCGCGCTGCTCGCCGCCGGCGCCGGCCCCGACCGCCGCGGCAAGCGGGGCGAGGCGCCCCTGGTGCGGGCCGCCTACCGGGGGCGCGCCGACCTGGTCCGCCTCCTCCTCGAGGCCGGCGCGGGGGCGGAGGTCGCCGCCCGCGACCGGGCCCTGCGGCAGGCGGCGAGCTACGGCCACGCCGCGGTGGCCCGGGCGCTCCTCGAGCACGGGGCCGACCCCGACCACCAGGACGACTGGGGGAGCCACCTCATGAGCGCCGCCCACCAGGGCCACCTGCCGGTGGTCGAGGCGCTGCTGACCGCGGGCGCGACCGTCGACGCCGCCTCGCCGCGCAACGGCTCGACCGCCCTGTACTGGGCCTGCACCGGCCGCCGCGCCGATACGGCGCGAGCCCTGGTCGCGGCGGGCGCCGACCCCGACCGCGACTGCGGAGGCCGCACCCCGCGCCAGGAGGCCGAGCGGCAGCGAGACGCGGCCCTCCTGGCGGCCCTGGCGCGCTGACGTCCGCCGCCCCGCCTCGCCTGCCAATCTCGCCAGTCAGGGCCGGATCCGGTAGGGTGCTCGCCCGTCCGAGCCTCCTCCACCGCCCTCCCCTGGCGCCCCTCCATGACCGACTCCGCCCGCGACACGCTCCACCTCGGCCTGCCCAAGGGGCGCATTCAGCCGGGGGTGTTCGACCTCCTGGCGGGGGCCGGCGTGCAGGTGCACGGCGGCGCCCGCTCGTACCGCCCCACGACCAACCTCGCCGAGTGCGAGGTGAAGGTCCTCAAGCCCCAGAACATCGTGGAGATGCTCCACGCGGGCTCCCGCGACGTGGGCTTCGCCGGGGCGGACTGGGTGGCCGAGCTCGACGCCGACCTGGTCGAGCTCCTCGACACCGGCCTCGATCCGGTGCGCCTGGTGGTCGCCGCCCCGCGCAGCCTCCTGCAGGAGGGGCGTCTCCCCGGCGGGCACCTGGTGGTGGTCTCGGAGTACGAGCGGCTCACCCGCCGCTGGCTGGAGGCGCGGGGGGAGCCCTACACCTTCGTGCGCAGCTACGGGGCGACCGAGGTGTTCCCCCCCGAGGACGCCGACTGCATCGTGGACAACACCGCCACCGGCTCCACCCTGGAGGCGAACGACCTCGAGATCGTGGACACCGTCCTCACCAGCTCCACGCGCCTGTACGCCAGCCCCCGGGCCCTCGACGACCCCTGGAAGAAGCGGCGGATCGACGAGCTGGTCATGCTGCTGCGCGCGGTGCTCGAGGCCCGCTCGCGGGTCATGCTCGAGATCAACGTCAACAGCGACGACCTGGAGCGGCTGGTGGCCATGCTGCCCTGCATGCGCCAGCCGACCGTCGCCTCCCTCCACCACGGCGCCGGGTTCGCGGTCAAGGTCGCGGTCCCGCGGGCGGACCTGCCCACGCTCATCCCCCGCATCAAGGCCAGCGGCGGCAGCGAGGTCCTGGTGAGCCGCCTCGACCAGATCGTGCTGTGAGCGGTCCCAGGCCGGTCCCCGCGCTGGCGGCGGTGACCGCCTATCGGCCGCCGGCCCACCCGGCGCCGATCGACCTGCAG
>JAWLGW010000298.1:0-7231 GCA_041690735.1 Planctomycetota bacterium | reverse complement strand
CGTCGGCCGCCGTCAGCGCCTCCTGGGTCTCGGCCAGCTCCTTCTCGGTGGCGGGGATCTCCGCCTCGAGGGCGGCGATCTCCTCTCGCCGGGTGGCCAGGGTGGCCCGGGTCTCCGCCAGCTCCTGCCGGACCCGGTCGAGGGTCGCCTGCAGCTCGTCGCGGCGGGCGGTGGCCTGGAGCAGCTGCTCCTGCGTCTCCGCCAGGGCCGCCTGGGCCTCGGCCAGCTCGCCCTCCAGGGTGGCGATCTCGGCCCGCCGCTCGGCCAGGCGCGCCTCGGCGGTGGCCCGCTCCTCCTTGGCCGTGGCCAGCTCGCCCTCCAGACGGGCCTTGGTGGCGTCCGCCTCCTCCTGCGCGGTCAGCGCCGCGGCCTTGGCCGCCCGGTTGGCGTCGATCTGCCCCTGCAGGCGCTCGAGCTCGCGCTGCCGCTTGCCGACCGCCGCCTCCGCCGCCCGCTTGTCCATCTCCGCGGTGGAGGCGGTCCGCTCGGCCTCCCGCAGCTCGTTCGCCAGGCGGCGCTCCTCCTCCTCCGCCTGCACGATCGCCTGCAGCAGCGGGCGGTTCTCCTCGACCACCTTGTCGAGGTCTGCCAGCGTCGCCTCGATCCGCGCCTTCACCTGGTCGAGCTTGGCCAGCCCGGCGGCCGCGGGGCCTTTGGGCGCAGCCGCCGCGGGCGCGGCGGGCCGGCCGGGCACCTTGATCCGGCCGCTGCCGGGCCGCTCGGCCGACAGCGCGCCCAGGCGCGTCGAAGCCGGCCGCGCCGCCTCGCCCGGGGCGGGGATCCGGGCCGACTCCTTGCTCTTCTTCTTGAGCAGCCCGCCGCACATGTTGCAGGCCAGCGCGTCGGAGGCGTTGTCGTAGCCGCAGCTGCCGCAACTGATCTTGGCCATGCTCGACCTCCGTTCGCTTCCTTGGGAGCGTACCAGCGTGGCCCGCTCGATGTGAGGGCGTCGCGCCGGGGGGGGTATCCCCTTCCGCCCCCGCAGGTTGGCTCGCTCGTTTACCCTGGGGCCCCGACAGGAGGAGCCGTGCTCGTCATCAAGGTGGGCGGAGCCGAGGGCGTCGACTACGACGCCGTGTGCGCGGACCTGGCCGCGCTGGCGGCCGAGGGGCGCCGGTGGGTGCTGATCCACGGCGGCTCTCACGAGACCAACGTCGTCGCCGAGCAGCTCGGCCACCCGCCCGAGTTCATTACCTCGGCCTCGGGGTTCACCTCGCGCAAGACCGACCGCAAGACCCTCGAGATCTTCGAGATGGTCTATTGCGGCAAGCGCAACAAGGGCCTGGTGGAGAAGCTGCAGGCCCTGGGCGTGAACGCGGTCGGCCTGTCGGGGATCGACGGCCGCCTGCTGGAGGGGCCGCGCAAGAAGGCGCTCAAGGCGATCGACCCGGACACCGGCAAGCGGCGCATGGTGCGCGACACCTACACCGGCACCGTCAAGAAGGTGAACGCCGGGCTGCTGACCCTCCTCAGCGAGGCCGGCTACTGGCCGGTGCTCTGCCCCCCCGCGATCAGCGACGAGTCGGAGGCGATCAACGTGGACGGCGACCGGGCCGCCGCCGCCGTCGCCGGCGCGCTGGGGGCCGAGACGCTGATCATCCTCAGCGACGTCCCCGGGGTGCTCCGCGAGTTCCCCGACCCCGCGACGTTGATCGAGCGCCTGCCCCGCGGCGAGCTGGAGGCGGCCCGCGAGAAGCACGCCCAGGGGCGCATGCGGATCAAGCTGCTGGGGGCCGAGGAGGCGCTGGAGCAGGGCGTGAAGCGCGTCGTGCTGGGCAACAGCAAGGGTGAGAGCCCCGTCCGGGCGGCGCTCGACGGGAAGGGAACGGTGATCGAATGACCAGTACCACCAGCGAGAGTCAGCTCACGACCGGGGCGATCGTCGCCCAGGAGGCGGCCCACACCAGCGGGGTGTACCCCAAGCGCGAGCTGGCCCTGGTGCGGGGCGAGGGCGCCCGGGTGTGGGACGTCGAGGGGAACGAGTACGTCGACTGCGTGGCCGGGATCGGCTCGGGCAACGTCGGCCACTGCCACCCCAAGGTGGTGGCCGCCATCCGCGAGCAGGCGGGCAAGCTCCTCCTGTGCGCCGAGACCTACTACCACCCCCTGCGGGCCCGCCTGCTGGGCCGCCTGGCCGAGGTGACCCCGCCCCACATTCAGCGCGCCTTCCTCTGCAACTCGGGCGCGGAGGCGAACGAGGGGGCGCTCAAGTTCGCCCGGGTGGCGACGAAGCGGACCCAGTTCGTGGCGGCCATGCGCGGCTTCCACGGCCGGACGATGGGAGCCCTGTCGACCACCTGGGAGAAGAAGTACCGCGAGCCGTTCGAGCCGCTGATCCCGGGGGTGTCCCACGTCCCCTACGACGACCTCGCCAAGCTCGAGGCGGCGGTGACCGACCACACGGCCGCGGTGGTCCTCGAGGTGGTCCAGGGCGAGGGCGGCGTGCGCCCCGGCTCGGCCGACTACCTGCGCGGCGCGCAGGCCCTGTGCCGCGACCGCGGCGCGCTGCTGATCCTCGACGAGGTGCAGACCGGCTTCGGCCGCACCGGCGAGCTGTTCGCCTTCCTGCACCACGGCCTGGAGCCCGACCTGGTGTGCCTGGCCAAGAGCCTGGCCGCGGGGGTCCCCATGGGGGCGATCCTGATCGGCGAGCGGGTGGGCGAGCTGCCCCCGCGGATCCACGGCTCGACCTTCGGCGGCAACCCCCTGGCCTGCGCCTCGGCCCTGGCGGTCCTGGACGCGATCGAGGAGGAGGGCCTGGTGGCCCGGGCCCGCGAGCTGGGCGCCAAGTTCATGGAGGCCCTGCGGGGGATCGGCTCCCCCCACGTGCGCGAGGTGCGCGGCATGGGCCTCATGGTCGGCGTGGAGCTCAAGAAGAAGGCGGCGCCGGTGCTGGAGGCCATGTTCCAGAGCGGCGTCCTGGCCCTGCCGGCCGGGCCTACCGTGCTGCGGTTCCTCCCCCCGCTGGTGATCGAGGAGGAGGTCCTGCTGGGCAAGGTGGTCGACGTCACCCGCGAGGCGCTGACCGAGCTGGACGGGTGAGCGGCAGCGACGAGCAGGCGATCGAGCTGCTGGAGGCCCTGGTCCGCACGCCCAGCGTGTCGGGTCAGGAGCGGGCGGCGAGCGAGCTCCTCGTCAGCCGCATGCGCGAGCTCGGCTTCACCGCCGCCGAGGTGGACGCCGCCGGCAACGCCGTGGGCCACATGGGCGAGGGACCCCGGCGCCTGGTGCTGCTCGGGCACATCGACACCGTCCCCGGCGAGGTGCCGGTCCGCCGCCAGGGCGACCTGCTGTACGGACGCGGCACCGTCGACGCCAAGGGGCCGCTGGTCGCCTTCGCCTGCGCCGCCGCCCGGGCCGGCGTGCGCGAGGGGTGGACGGTGACCGTGGTGGGCGCCGTCGAGGAGGAGGCGCCCACCAGCAAGGGGGCCCGCCAGGTGGCGCCCCTGTGGCGCCCCGAGGCGTGCGTGATCGGCGAGCCCAGCGGGTGGGACGCCCTCACCCTGGGCTACAAGGGCCGCCTCCTGGCCCGCTACCGCTGCCGGCAGCCGATCGGCCACTCGGCGGGCCCCGAGCGGGCCGTGGCCGAGCACGGGGTCGCGTTCTGGAACGCGACCTGCGAGCGGGCGGCCGCCCTCAACGCGCCCCACGAGCGGATCGTGGACCAGCTGACCCCCTCCCTGATCGACATTCGCCGCGACGACGACGGCCTGCACGAGACCGTGGAGCTCGAGGTGTCCTGGCGCACCCCCCCCTGGTTCGACGAGGCCGCCTGGCGCCAGACCCTGCTCGACCTGCAGGCGCCGGGCGAGGTCGAGGTGCTGGAGGCGGTGCCCGCGCACCGCGGCGACAAGCGCAGCCCCCTGGTGCGGGCCTTCCTCCCGGCGGTGCGCGCGCAGGGCGGCGTCCCGCGCTTCAAGCAGAAGACCGGCACCTCCGACATGAACGTGGTCGGCCCCGTGTGGTCCTGCCCGATCCTGGCCTACGGCCCCGGCGACTCCTCCCTCGACCACACCCCCGACGAGCACCTCGACCTCACCGAGCTCACCCGCTCGGTCGCCGTGCTCGCCCAGGCGATCGAGCGGTTCACGACCTGAGGGAGTCCCCCACGGGGGTCCCGCGCCTCCAGAACGACAGGGAGGTGTCTCTGGCGGCCGGGCGCCGGGCGGAAGGGCACGGTCGAGCCCTCGACGGGGGCGACGTGCCGAGACGCGCGCGCCTCGCCGCTGCGCCTCCGCCGGCTCGCCGAGCCCCCGGTGCGGCGTCGGCCCCGCCCTTGCGCGTCGACTGCTGCCAGGACGCGACGAGCGCGCCCTGGAGAGGAGCCCCACATGACGCCGAACGCTCTACGGCACGCCGCGCCGCTCGCCGCGGCCCTTTCGACCGCGCTCGCCCTGGGCTGCACCGACCGCGCGGTCGGGAGCGAGGGCGCGGGGGAGGCCGGGCACGGTCGCGTCGACTTCCCCGTCTCCTGCAGCGACGAGCGCGCGCAGGAGGCGATCGAGGAGGCGGTGACGCTGCTGCACCACATGATGTACGAGCAGGCCCGCGGTCGCTTCGAGACCGCCGCCGAGGCGGACCCCCGCTGCGCCATGGCCCAGTGGGGGATCGCCATGACGAGCTTCCAGCCCCTGTGGCACCCGACCAGCGACGAGGGGCTGAAGCGCGGGAAGGCCGCCGTGGAGGCGGCGCGCGCGCTCGAGGCGCCCACCGCCCGCGAGCAGGGCTACGTCGCCGCCGCCGCGGCGTTCTTCGCAGACCCCGAGGCGGAGGCCGGCGCCGGCGGGCGTCAGCGGGAGCACGCCCGGCGGCTCGAGGCCTGGAGGCGCGCTCAGCTCGAGCTGCACCGGGCGAACCCCGACGACGTCGACGCCGCCGCCTTCTACGCCCTGGCGGAGGTGGCGCTCGCCATGGCCGAGGCGTCGCCCGGCCAGGAGCGGACGCTCGACCGCGAGCGCCGGGCCGGCGCGCTGCTCGAGCGCTACCTCCCGCAGCACCCCGACCACCCCGGGCTGCACCACTACCTGATCCACGCCTACGACAGCCGCGAGCTGGCGCCGAAGGCGCTGGAGGTCGCCCGGCGCTACGACCGCCTCGCGCCCGAGGTGCCGCACGCCCTCCACATGCCGAGTCACATCTTCGTGCGGCTGGGCCACTGGGAGGAGACGGCCTCCTGGAACGAGCGCTCGGCGGAGGCCGCGCTGCAGCACTCGATCGACGGCGCCACGCCGATGCACTACCCCCACGCGCTCGACTACGCCATGTACGCCTACCTGCAGCTCGGCGACGCGGAGGCGGCGCGGCGGACCCTGGAGCGGGTGCGGGCGATCGAGACGGCGCAGCCGACCTTCGCCGCCGCCTACGGGATCGCCGCGGCGCAGGCGCGATACGTGCTCGAGCGGCGCCGCTGGCAGGCGGCCGCCGCGCTCGAGCCAGCGACGCCGGACGCGCTGGACTGGGAGCAGTTCCCGGCCGCCGAGGCCCTGTTCCACTACGCGCGTGGACTGGGGGCCGCCCGCGCCGGAGACCTCGAGCAGGCGCGGATCGAGCGCGGGCGGCTCGAGCAGCGGGTGGCGGCCCTGCGCGCGGAGGGCGACGCCTACTGGGCGCACATGACCGACGCCCTCGGCCGGGCCGTGAGCGCCTGGATCGCCTACGAGCAGGGCGACGCCGGGGAGGCGCTCGCGCTCATGAAGAAGGCCGCCGACCTCGAGGACGCGCTGGACAAGCACCCGACGACTCCGGGCGAGGTCCTCCCGGTGCGCGAGCTGTACGGGGAGCTGCTCCTGCTCGAGGGGCGCCCCGACGAGGCGCGGGCCGCCTTCGAGGCGTCGCTGCGGCGGACGCCCGAGCGGCGCAACGCGCTGATCGGCCTGCGGCGGGCCGAGTCGATGGGTTAGTGGTGGTGCCCCTCGGCTCCGGTGGGACCGTGCGGGTGGCCGTGGGCCAGCTCCTCGGCGGTCGCGTCGCGGATGGCGAGGATCTCCACGTCGAAGTGCAGGTCCTCCCCGGCCAGGGGATGGTTGACGTCGACCACCACCTGATCGCCGTCGACGCCCACGATCCACAGGGGGAGCGCCTCGCCGTCCTCGCCCTCCACGGCGAAGCCGAAGCCGGGCTCGATCGGCATGTCGGCGGGGAACGAGTCGCGGGGCACGCGCTGGGGCTCGACCTCGGCCCGCTCGCCGTAGGCCTCCGCCGCCGGGACCTGGGCCTTGACCGACTGGCCCACCTCCAGGCCCGCCAGCTGACGCTCGAGGCCCGGGACGATGTTCTCGTGGCCGTGCAGGTAGATCAGCGGCTCGTCGGCGCTGGCCGACTCGAGGACCTGGCCGGCGGTGTTGTGGAGGGTGTAGCGGGCGCTCACCACCTTCCCTGCTGCGATCGTCGTGGTCATGGCCTGCTCCATCAGGTGGGGGTGGGGCGCGCGACCGCCCCCGTGACGAGTCGCAGCGCGCGCGTACCGCGAGTCTAGCAGGCCGCTCGCAGAGGCGGCGGTCACTCCGCCAGGCGGAGCTCCACCGCGCCAGGCGAGACGGTGACGACCCGTCCCTGCAGGACCTCCCCCTGCAGGTCGGACCCCGCCCGCACGAACACCCGGCGGTCGTAGCCGCCGGTGGGGTCGCGGTCGTATCCGGCAGGGAACGCCGACAGCACCACCAGCTCGGGGGTCCCGCCCTTGTCGACCACGTTGCCGAGGGCGAGCACCACCCCGCTGGGCAGGCGGTAGAAGCCCATGGGCTCGAGCCGCAGGGTCCCGGCCGCGTCCGGCCGCACCTCCTCGAGGGGCTGCGCCTCGGGCGTCAGCTCGCGCTGCCACCGCAGGGTGGCCCCCTGCTTCTCGTCGACGGCGACCACCTCGAAGCGCCCGGGGCCCAACCGAACGGTCGTCCCCGGCGCGGCGTCCACCGTGAAGCTGCGCGGGCCCACACCGACCGCGATCCGGGCGGCGAGGGGGCCCGTGCGGCGGGTGAAGCCCTCGAGGCCCAGCAGCACGTCCTCCGCGGGACGCAGGGGGACGCCCGGCTCGAGCTGCTCCTCCCGGCCCGACGGCGCGGCCGCCCCCGGCGCCTGACCGAGCGGGGGGGGCGGCAGCTCCTCGCGCGGCCCCGAGGGAGACGTCCCCGCCGGTCCGGCCGGAGGGGGCTCGGGGACGCCCGCGGCCGGGCTCCCGTCCGCATCTGCCGAGGCCGCAGGCGGGGGGGGCGGCGCGACCGGGGCCTCGGGGGGC
>JAWLGW010000297.1:0-7235 GCA_041690735.1 Planctomycetota bacterium | reverse complement strand
CGAAGGTGTCCGGGCGGAGCATGTCGCGTAGCAGGCTGCGGGCCTGCGGGTCGTCGACGCCCAAGCCCGCCGGCGGGGCCAGGAAGGGGTGCTTGCGCCGCCGGCGGGTGGTCTCGGGGACCAGGCCCCCCACGGCCTCCCGCAGGACCCACTTCTCCACGCCGTCCTTGATCAAGAGGTCGAGGGGCAGCGCGCGGGCGAGGTCGACCAGGCGCCCGTCGAGGAAGGGCAGGCGGGCCTCCAGGCCGTGGGCGCCGAGGAGGCGGTCGGACAGGGTGGGCAGGATGTAGCCGCCCAGGGCGAGGCGGGTCCACAGGGCGAGGGAGGCGTCGACGGGGTGCAGCGCGCGCAGGCGAGCGGCGTCGTCGTCGTCGAGGAGCGCGGCGAACGGGTCGGGGCCGCCGTCTGCGGCCCGCCACTCGTCGCTGGTGAGGGAGGCCAGCTTGGCGCCGATCGTCGCCTTGGCCTGCAGGAAGGCGGGCACTCGCCCCAGGCGGGCGGCGAGGGCGTGGGTCGGCAGCGCCTCCCCGTGGGCCAGCATCACACCGCGGCAGGCGGCGGAGTCGTGGTCTGCCAGGGCCGAGCCCTGGAGGTCCTGCCGCAGGTGGGGGTAGCCGGCGAACACCTCGTCGGCGCCCTCGCCCGAGAGGACGACCTTGAACCCGGCCCGGCGGATCGCGCCGTCGAGGAGGTAGTGCGCCGAGAGGTGTCCGTTGATCGCCAGCCCTTCTCCGGCCCGGGCGGCGGAGGGGAGCGCCGCCATCAGGTCGCGCGGGCGCACGGCGAGGGGGTGGAGCGCGGCGCCCGCGTGCTCCGCGGCGGCGCGCGCCGAGGCGAGCTCGTCGAGGGGCGAGCCGGGGAACGAGACGGTGAAGGCGTCGAGGCGGCGACCGGTGAGGCGGGCCGCGGCGCCCAGCACCGCCGCCGAGTCGATCCCGCCCGACAGGTGGAAGCACAGGGGCGCCTCGCTGTCGAGGCGATCGGCCACCGCGGCCAGCAGGGCCTCGCGGACGGCGGCGACAGGGTCGCCCGCTCCGACGGCCGTGCGAACGGGCGGCGGGATCGGCGGCGCACAGTCCCGCACCCGCACGCCCTCCTCGTCGGCGAGCAGCAGCGCCCCGGGCGGCAGCATGCGCACTCCGGCGAACACCGTCCGGTCGGCCGGCACGTACTGCAGCGCCAGGGCGAAGCGCAGCGCCTCGCGGTCCCAGCGGGCCGGCGCCTCGGGCCGCAAGGCGAACAGCGCCTTGGCCTCGGAGGCCAGCTCCAGGCCGTCGTCGGTCTCGCGCCACACCAAAGTCCGTGTGCCGAAGCGGTCGCGGGCGGCGATCAGGCGCTGGCGGCGCCCGTCCCACAGCACCAGGGCGAACTCGCCGGCGAGCCGGGCGAAGGCCGCCTCGCCCTCCTCCTCGTACAGGTGCAGGGCCAGCTCCGAGTCGGAGCGGGTGCGGAAGCGGTGGCCGCGGGCGCGCAGCCGCTCGCCGAGGCCGCCCGGGTCGTACAGCTCCCCGTTGACGGCGATCGCCACCTGCCCGTCTTCGCTCACGATCGGCTGGGCGCCGTCCCCCACCGCCCGCACCGCCAGGCGCGTGTGGCCCAGGGCGACCCGGCGGTCCGGCGACGTCCAGCGTCCCTCGCCGTCGGGGCCCCGGTGGCGGAGCGCGGCGATCGCGGCGGTCAGCTCGTCCGGGTTCACCCCGCTCGCGCGGCGCCACAGGGCGACCAAACCGCACATGACCGGCGCTACACGCCGACGGCGGCGCCCGCCGTCGGCTGCACGAACAGCTTGGTCGCCTCCCCGGCGGCGGCCGCCGCGAACAGGCGCGCGTGGTCGTCGAGCGGCGCCACCTCGCCCAGCAGGTCCGCGACCTCGAGGCGCCCCGACGTCAGCAGGTCGAGGGCAGCGGCCGGGTCGCCGTAGGCGACGCCCACCAGGCGCAGGCGCCGGCGCACGCAGCGGCTCAGGTCTACGGGCACCGGGGCGGCGGGGCGGCTCTTGAGGACCAGCGTCCCGCCGGGGCGGAGCAGGCGGGTGGCGAGGTCGAGGGCCGCGGCGTCGGCGCGGCTCTCCACCACGAAGTCGAGGGAGGCCTCCTCGTCGGCAGCGAGCGGCGCCTCGGCGCTCCGTTGCGTCACATGAGCGAACCCGCCGGCGCGCAGCACCCGCAGGGTCAGGGCTGCGATCCGTCCCTCGCCCAGGATCGCGCCTCGCTCACGCGGCGATAGCCCCGCCTCCAGCACACCCAGGGCGGCGGCGACGGGCTCGAGGTAAGCCCCCCGGCGCCAGTCGAGGGTGTCCGGCAGCGGCAGCAGGTTGGCCGCCGGGAGGACCACCTGCTCGGCGAAGCCGCCGTCCTGCGTGAGCCCCAGCATGCCGGCCCGCGGGCAGTGCCACCGATCGCCGGCCCGGCAGGTGGCGCAGGCCCCGCAGGGGAGCACCGGCATGCAGGCCACCCGCTGTCCGACCTGCACACGGGCCCGCACACGGACGTCGCGACTCACCGCGACCACGGTGCCGGCCAGCTCGTGCCCCAGCACCAGCGGCTCGGGCGCAGGGATCCGGCCTTCAGCGACGGACAGGTCCGTGCGGCAGATCCCCGCCAGGGCGACCTCGACCACCGCCTCGCCAGGCGACCTCACCCCCGGCGGCGGCACGTCGCGCAACGACACGCCGCCGCGATCGCGCACCAGGGCCCTCATGGCGCCTCCTGCAGGGCCTCGAGCGTAGCACGGGGGCGGGCGCTCTCGCCGCGCGGCACGATCCCGGGTGCCTCGCCTGGCGCGTGGCCGATCGAGACGTCCCGCGGACGGGCCGTCGAGTCGTCTGCTGCGCTGAACCGCTCGGCGTTGGCTCTGGATTTATGGATCTAGATATCGGTAAAGTCTGCGCCCTCGCCAGGAGCTCCCGCCGGAGGACGCATGCCGATCGCCCCCCTTGCCCCCTCTGCTCAGACCGCCGCCTGCGCCACGCCCCGCGGCGCCACCGCGACCCGCCCGCCCCGGGTGCTGCTCTCCACGCCCCTCGGCCCGTACGAGCCGTACTACTACGACACCAAGCTCGAGGACGTGTGGAACCAGCGCTTCTCGCGGGGCTGCGACATCTTCACGGTGACCGGGCACATCCACGTCCACTTCGCCCACGCGATCGCGCAGAACATCGGGGCGCCGTCCGTGTTCCTCGAGTACCCCACCGAGCAGAACTTCCTGGACGAGCTCGCCCGCGGGTACGACTTCGTGGGGATCAGCGGCTTCCAGCATCAGATCGACGCGGTGATCCGCATGGGCGAGCTGGTGCGCGAGCGTTCGCCGGGCACGCAGGTGGTCGTGGGCGCCTGGGCGGCCATGGGGATCGCCGCCCGCTACCCGCAGGAGGTGTGGCGGCGCTTCGCCGACCACCTGTGCGTCGGCGAGGGGATCGCGTTCATGCGCGAGCTGCTGGGGGAGGACCCCAAGGCGCCGATCTCGATCACCCACCTGCCCAGGGGCTCGTACACCTTCCCCTGGGTCGACCGCTACCTGCCCGGAAACATCGGCGCCATCGTCGCCAGCCTGGGGTGCACCCGCGGCTGCGACTTCTGCGGCCCCACCACCCTGCTCGACCGGCGCCGGCAGGAGCTGCTCTCGCCCCAGCAGGTCGCGCGGGAGCTCGACCGCCTGTGGTGCGAGGACCCGGACCTCCTGTCCTGCGCCATGTATGAGGAGGACTCCTTCACCAAGAAGGAGTACCTCATGGAGGTGGGCCGGCTGATCCGGGAGGAGACCACCCACGGCCTGTCGCGGGTCAATCTGATGATCCTCGGCAGCATTCGCTCGCTCGAGCAGTGGGACCTCGACGACGTGGCGCGCTGCGGGGTGAGCAGCGTGTTCATCGGGGTCGAGAGCAAGTTCGCGCCGGGCACCTACGAGAAGAGCCGCGGGCGGACGGCGCGCGAGGTGTTCCGCGAGCTCCACCGGCGGGGGGTGGCCACGATCGGCGGCTGGATGGCCGGGTTCGACTTCCAGACCCGCGAGAACATCGAGGAGGACCTGCAGTTCTTCGTGTCCCTCGAGCCCACCATGCAGCAGCTGACCCGGGTGGGCGCCTTCGCCGGCACCGAGCTGTACGACCGCCTGGTCGCCGAAGGACGGGTCGACCCCGACACCGTTGAGTGGGAGACGGTGTCGTTCTTCGGCGGCGGCGGCCTCCAGCCGCTCCACCTCGAGGAGCACGAGGTCATGGCGCTGATCGACCGGGGCTACCGGCAGCTGTACGAGACCTGGGGGTCGTGCTTCGCCCGCCTGTTCGCCGTGAACCTCAACGGCTACGAGTACTGCTCGCAGCACGCCGACCCCGCGCTGCGCTACGACCGCAGCCGGTACCACCTGCGGCTGGCGGGGCGGGCCTATCCGTTCATCAAGGCCATGGAGGTGTACGCGCCCAACGGCGCGGTTCGCCAGCGCATGCGCAAGCTCCGCGACCGTTACCGGCGGGTGGTCGGGCCGCCGACCCTGGCGCAGCGCGGGCTGGAGCGCATGTACCTCGCCATGGCCGGGCGGGCCAAGCGGCAGAGCGCCGACCGGGGCGGGCAGGTGCAGGTGGGGCCCGAGCCCTGCAAGCGGTACGACTACACCGGGCCGCGGGTCCCGGGGGAGCGGCCGTACGTGGTGTCGAAGCCCAACCTGGACCTGCCCTACCTCATGCACGCGACGGCCCGCGAGCCGGTGCAGCGGACGCTCGCGGTCGCCAGCGCCGCCCTGAACGGCCTCGAGTCGCGCCTGCTCCGGCGGACGCTCGCCCCTGAGCTCCGCGAGTGCCTGCCCTCGGGGGCGAGCCGGTGAGCGTCCTGCGCAAGCGCTACCTGCGGCTGGGCCCGGTCCGCCTGGCCCACTACGACGTGGGCGAGGGGAGGCCGCTCCTGTTCGTGCACGGGATCCCCACCTCGTCGTACCTGTGGCGCAAGGTGATCGGGCCGCTGCGCGGCTCCTTCCGCTGCCTGGCGCCCGACCTCCTCGGCCTGGGCGACACCGAGGGGCCCGCCGACGCCGACTACGCCATGCCCGCCCAGGCCGAGCTCCTGCTGCGGTTCCTCGACGCCAAGGGGATCGACCGGGTCCGGCTCGTGTGCCACGACCAGGGCGGGGCGGCGGCGCAGCAGCTCGTGGCGCGGGCCCCCGAGCGGGTGGAGCGCTGGGTGCTCGCCTCGGTCGTCGCCTTCGACGGCTGGCCGGTGCCGGCCGTGCGCAAGCTGCAGGCGGTCGCCCGCCGGCCCACCCTGTTCCACGCGCTGGCGGCGCTGGGGGTGGGTCAGCGCCTGTCGCGCGGGTGGCTGGGCTACCGGCGGGCGGTCGTGGATCCCGCCCGCCTCGGCGACGCGGTCGACGAGTACCTGCGCCCGATCGCTCGCGGGCGCTCGCCGCGAGCCGCGGCCGAGGAGGCGCGCGAGCGGCTGCGGCGCTTCACCCTGGCCGGCGACCCTCGCCACACGCTGGACGTGCTGCCCCGGCTGCGGGAGGCGTCGCCGCCGGCGCTCGTGCTGTGGGGCGAGCAGGACCGGTTCCTCCCCGTCGACCTCGGCCGTCGCCTGGCCCGTGAGCTGCACGCCCCGTTCGAGGCGGTGCCCGGCTGCGGCCACTTCCTGCCGGAGGAGCGACCCGACGTGCTGGTCGAGCGGATCCTGAGCTTCTGTGGGCCGCAAGGAGAGAGCATCAGCGGCGACTGAGCACGGCCTGCCCCGTCCGGGGCGGCGGCCACCCTGCTGGGTAAGCGCGTTCCCGGCGCGGGTCCGGCCCCGGCGGCCCCGCGCGCTGGCCTCCCGGTTGCAGCCTCAGAGGTGTGGAGCGGAGCGTCGAACGAGCGAGGGGGCGAGCGGGGGCGGCGCCGGCGCGGCGCCACCTGGCCCTCGCCGTGGTGGCCGCCTTCGCGGCGGACGGGCTCAGCACCTGCCTGGCGGCGCCGCTCGGGCGCGAGCTCAACCCCCTGGTGCCCGACCCGCCCAGCTGGGGCTACGTCCTGTCCTGCGTCCTCCGGGCCGCGGTCGCCCTGGCGCTGCTGCTGGCCCGCCTCGGCCCACGGGCCGAGGCGGCGGTGCGGGCGGGCCTGGTCGTGCTGGTCGCCGTCAAGCTGGCGGCCGCCGCGTCCAACCTCGCGCTCGCCGCCTCAGCGGGGCGGCATGCGGCCCTCGACCGCGTAGTGGAGCTGCCGGGCCAGGCGGCGCGCCTCGGGGTCGCGGGTGTCGGCGGCGAGGCGGCGAATGTCGAGGATCCCCTTGGCGATCTCGTCCTTGAGCTCCGAGCGACGGGTGAGGCCCTGCAGAGCACCCAGCGCCGCCAGCCGCACCTCGCGCTCGCCGTCGCGCAGGGCCGCCACCAGCAGGGCCACCGCCGGCGGCTTGCCGATCGCGTACAGGGAGTCCACCGCCGCCAGCCGCTCGTCGACGGTGGGCTTGCGGAGCAGGGCGCCGAGGTAGCCCGTCGCCTCCTTGACCGGCAGGGCCTCGAGGGCGCCCTTGAGCATGTCCTTGGTGAGGGCGTCCTCCTCGTCGCGCAGGGCGCGGGCCAGCGCCCAGGCGCTGCGGGCGTCCCTCAGCTTGGTGAGCGCCTCGATCGCCCGCTGCCGGACGCGGCTCTCGCCGTCCTTGAGCAGCTCGAGGAGCAGGGCCAGCGACTCGCGGCTGGCGTCCTTCCCCTTGAGCAGGTCGCAGCCCACCAGGCGCACCTCGGGGTCGGCGTGCTTGACCAGCGCGGCCACCTGCTCCACCGGCAGGCGCTCGAACAGCTCCTTCCCGCCGCCGAAGGTGAGCCACTCCGGCCCGCGCTTGGCGAGGAGCCGCAGGGCGGCGCCGTCCTTGGGCTTGCCCAGGCGCACCAGCGCCTCCTCCACCAGCAGGTCCTCGGTCTCCTCCTGCTCCCGGAGCATCTCGACGATCAGGTCGGTGTGCGCCTGACCGGGCTGCCCCAGCTGCTGGATCAGGTGGCGCCGGATCGCCAGGTTCGCCCACTCCAGACAGTCGAGGGCCTCGAGGGTCGCCACCGGGTGCTCGCGGAGGCTGTTCAGCAGCAGCAGGCCGACGTCCCGGTCCAGGCGCCGCGACAGCGCCTTGAGCATGCGCAGGCGGGCGCCCTCCTTGGCGTCGAGGCCCAGGGAGATCCAGCGCTCCACGGCGCGCCGGCGCTCGGCAGCGTCGGCGCCGCCGGCGGCCGCGAGGATCGAGGGCTCGTCGACCAGGGCTTGCCGGGCGGGGACGGGCTCCACCTCG
>JAWLGW010000296.1:0-7246 GCA_041690735.1 Planctomycetota bacterium | reverse complement strand
CGGCTCACGTCCTTCGAGTCGACCAGGCGCCGCCGGACCAGCTCGCCGGCGAGGTCCCCCTCGGCGGCCAGCTCGGGGGTCACGCAGCCGGTCACGAACCCGCCCTGGAACGCGATCAGCCGCTCACCCTTGGCATCGCGGACCGCGAGGGCGCCGCTCATGCTGTTCTGGTGGATCGACTGGAACACGTCCGCCAGGGGCAGCTTCTTGAGGTCGCCCTTGAACGCCACGGCTCTCCTCCCAACCCCCGCGGGGGTCCCGCGCGCCGATCTTAATGCACGGGACCCGCTCGGCGCGACCGAGCGGCGTCGACGTGGTTTGCGGGGGCTGATCGGGCCTACCGCGGCTCGTAGGGGAGCACCGTCCGGAAGCCGGTCGCGGGCGGCGGGGCCGCCGCGGGGTCGTACAGCCTGCGCCAGGCCAGCAGCGCGCCGTGCGGCTCCCGGGTCTCGATCGACCCCCCCCGGACCGGCTGGCGGCCCGGGAGGGGCATGTCGCCGGCGCACCACTCGGCGGCGTTGCCCGCCACATCGAGGAGCCCGTACACCGAGCGGTCGAGCTCGAAGGTGCCGGTGGGGGCGCAGGTGACGAGGAAGTCGCCCTCCGGGGTGACGCGGCCGAACTCGGCCAGGGCGAGGTTGGCGAGGTAGGGGCTGTCGATCGAGGGCTGCTGCTCGCCCCACGGGTAGGCGCGGGCGCGATCGGACTGCGGGTCCCAGGAGGCGGCCACCTCCCACTCGTCCTCGGTCGGCAGCCGGCGCCCGTAGAACCGCGCGTACTCCAGGGCGTCCCAGGGCGTCACGCCCACCACCGGCGCGTCGGGGTCGGGGCTGCGGGTGCGCAGGTCCGCCGCCGGCTGATGGTCGAGGTCGGTCCGGCCGCAGCGGTGGACCGCGCCGGCCGCGCGCCACTCGGCGAGGAAGCGCTCGTAGCGGCGGTTGCTGACCTCGGCCCGGTCGATCAAGAAGCCGGGGACGCTCACGGTCCGGCGCGGGCTGAGCCCCTCGGCGGGCTCCTTGCCCGGCTCGCCCCGGCCGATCGTGTACGCGCCGCCGCGGACCTGCAGCAGCTCCGCGCCGTCGCACGCGACCAGGAACACGTTCGCGCGCAGGCGCACCGGGCGGCGCGCGAGGGCTGCGACCTCTCGGCGGAGCAGGCCCTGCTCGCCGAAGTCGCGCTGGTAGGTGGCGAGGGCGTCGCGGAACCCTCGCGAGTCCTCGCGCACCTGCTCCAGGGCCTCCTGGATCGCCCCGTAGCGGGCGCGCTCCTCGGGAGAGGCCAGGTGCACGCGGACCCCGGGCAGGCTCCAGCCGACGGTGGCCAGCGCCACGGCGGCGCCGGTCATGGCCACCAGCGCCGGCCACCGGCTGCGTCGCCGCGGCGGGAGCGTGGTGGCGGTCGCGCCGGGCCCCGCGGTCGCGCCCGGGGGAGGGGCCGTGGGCTGCGCGCGCCAGGCCGCCGCCGAGCCCGCGCCCGCGACCCGGAGCGGCAGGGGGTCGGGCGCCTTGCCCGCCAGCACGGCGGTGAGCCGGTCGCTCACCTCGGCGGCCGCGGCCGGACGCGCCCCCGGCTCCTTCTCCAGCAGCTCCTCTACCAGCTCCCGCAGCGCCTCGGGCGCGTCCGCCGCCTGCGCGGTGAGGGAGGGAGGAGGCACCTCCCGGTGCAGCCGGGCCAGCACGTGGGGCCGCGAGGCCGAGAAGGGCGGCCGGCCGGTGAGGGCCTCGAACAGGATCACACCCAGGGCGTACAGGTCGGCCGCGGCGGTCACCGACTTGGCGTCGGCGAACTGCTCGGGCGCCATATAGATGGGTGTGCCGAAGGCGTCGCCGGTGGCGGTCAGGGCGGCCTCGGTCGGGAGGTCCGCCGGCGCTGCCCGCCAGCGAGCGAGGCCGAAGTCGGCCAGGCGAAGGGCGCCGCGGGCGTCCAGGAGCACGTTCGCCGGCTTGAGGTCCCGGTGGACCACGCCGCGCCGGTGGAGCGCCTCCAGCGCCCGGGCCACGTCGCGGCCCACCGCGGCGGCTTGCGTCCAGTGGAGCGGCCCCTCCCGCGCGAGCACGTGGGCCAGGTCTTCGCCCTCCACCAGGTCCATGACGGCGAAGTGGTAGTCGCCCGACAGGCCGCTGCGGTGCACCCGCACCAGCGCCTCGTCGTCGAGGGCCTCCCCGATCCGCGCCTCGCGCTCGAAGCGGGAGCGGAAGCCCTCGGGGCTGGCGACCGACAGGAGCTTGATCGCGCAGGGCGCGCCGCCTCGGGCCAGGTCCCGCCCCAGGTAGACCGACGCCATGCCGCCCGCCCCGAGCTTGCCCTCGAGGCGGACCTCGCCGATCTCGCGCCCTGAAAGCGGATCGCCCACGGGGGGGATTGTATGCCAGACCGTGCCCGTGCCCGTGCCCGTGAGGCTGTCGTAAGAAGCAGCCGCGGCAGCCCGAGGAGATCGAACACGGAAAGCCAGTGTCCGACCTGTTCCTCGCGCCTCTCCCGGTGCACAATCCCCCGCCCCATGGACCTCACACGACGCAGCGGGGTGCTCCTGCACCCGACCTCCCTCCCCGGCCCCTACGGCCGCGGTGACCTCGGTCCGCAGGCGCGGGCCTTCGTGGACTGGCTGGCCGCGGCCGGGCAGCGGACCTGGCAGGTGTTGCCCCTCGGGCCGCCCGGCTACGGCGGCTCGCCCTACGCCGCCCTGTCCGCCTTCGCGGGCGACGTCCTGCTGGTGAGCCCGGACCTGCTGGTGGAGGAGGGCCTGCTCGATCGGGCCGACCTGGCCGCGGCCCCGGCCAGCGCGCCGGGGCACGTGTCGGCGGAGGCGGGGCGCTGGCGCCGGCAGGTGCTCGTGAAGGCGGCCCGCCGCTTCCTGGCGGACGCCGGCGCGAAGGAGCAGGCCGCGCTGGACCGGTTCCGCGACGAGCAGGCCTACTGGCTCCACGACTACGCCCTGTTCTCGGCGCTCAAGCGGTCCCACGACGGGCGCCCGTACTGGGAGTGGCCGCAGTCCCTGCGGCGCCACCTGCCCCACGCGCTGCACGACGCGGGCCGCGAGCGCGGCGAGGCGGTGGCGGTGGAGGAGGTGCTGCAGCTGTTGTTCTGGCGCCAGTGGAGCGGTCTGCGCGAGCACGCCCGCGCCCGCGGCGTCGAGGTGTTGGGCGACCTGCCGATCTTCGTCGCCCGCGACAGCGCCGACGTGTGGGCGCACCCGGCGCTGTTCTTGCTCGACGGCGAGGGCGAGCCGACCGCCGTCGCGGGCGTGCCGCCCGACATGTTCAGCGAGGACGGGCAGCGGTGGGGCAACCCGCTCTACGACTGGCGGATCCACGGACGCACCGGCTACGCCTGGTGGATCGAGCGGATCCGCCACGAGCTCGAGCGGTGCGACCTGGTGCGCGTCGACCACTTCCGGGGCTTCGCCTCCTACTGGGAGGTGCCCGCCGACGCCGACACCGCCCGCGACGGCGAGTGGGTGGTGGGGCCGCGCATGAAGCTGTTCAACGCCACCCGCGCCGCCCTGGGCGACCTGCCGGTCGTGGCGGAGGACCTCGGCTACATCACCCCCGACGTCACCGAGCTGCTGGCGCAGACCGGCTTCCCCGGCATGCGAATCCTGCAGTTCGCCTTCTACGAGGACGACGCCGAGCACCCCTTCCTGCCCGAGAACCACCCCCGCGAGTCGGTGGTCTACACCGGGACCCACGACAACCAGACCACCGCCAGCTGGTGGCTCGACCTCGACGACGAGGCGCGGGCGCGGGTGAGCGCCCGGGTCGACGGCGCCGACCCGGTGTGGGGGCTGATCGAGCTCGCGCTGGGGTCGCCGGCCTTCCTCTCGGTCGTGCCGGCCCAGGACCTCCTCGGGCTCGACGACCGGGCGCGCATGAACAGCCCCGGCACTGAGGAGGGCAACTGGAGCTGGCGCCTCGAGCGGCCCCTCGATGCGGCCCTGGCCGACCGCCTGCGCGCGCGCACGGCCGCGCACGGGCGCGCGCCCGCCTCGGGCGCTCCGCGGCCGTGAGCGGCGGGGGGCCGCTCCCGCTCGATCGGATCCTGGCCTCGGTCAGCCGGTCCTTCTACCTCAGCCTGCGCTTGCTCCCGGCGCCCACGCGGGAGGCGACGGCGCTGGCCTACTTGCTGGCCCGCGCGGCCGACACGGTCGCCGACACCCGGCTCGTCCCCCGGGCGCGGCGCCTCGAGCTGCTGAGCTCCCTGGCCGACGCCTTCGCGCAGGCGCCGCCGCCGGAGGCGCTGGCCGCGCTGTGCCGGGACCTCGGCGAGGTGGCGCGCGGCGACGACGCCACCCCGTCGGAGCGCGCCCTGCTGCGCGAGCTGCCGGGCTGCTTCGCGCTGCTGGCGGCGCAGCCGGAGCTCGAGGGCGCCCTGATCCGGCGCGTGCTCGCCACCCTCACCGGCGGCATGCGCGACGACCTGCAGCGCTTCCCCGGCGAGCGGGCCGACGCGCTGCAGGCGCTGGACACCCGGGAGGAGCTGCTCGGCTACACCTACGCGGTCGCCGGCTGCGTGGGGGAGTTCTGGTCCGACCTCCACGCGGCGCGCCTGCGCAGCCTGCGCCGGGTTGACCTGCCTGCCTGGCGAGCCGAGGGCGTCCGCTTCGGGCGCGCCCTACAGCTCACCAACGTCCTGCGCGACGTGCGGCGCGACCTCGAGCACGGGCGCTGCTACCTCCCCCGGGCGGACCTGGCGCGGGTGGGCCTCGCGCCCGCCGACCTGCTCGAGCCGTCCGCCTGGCCCCGGCTGCGGCCGCTGTACCGAGAGCTCGTCCTCCAGGCCCTGGGCGACGCCGACGCCGGGCTGGCGCACACCCTGCGGATTCGGCCCCGCGAGGTGGGCCTGCGCCTGGCGGGACTGCTGCCGCTGCTCCTCGCCGTCCAGACCCTGGGGCTGGTCGTGCAGGACAACCCCCTGGCGGAGGGCGCCCGCCGCAAGGTGAAGCGCCGGACCGTGTACCTCACGCTCCTGCGCGGGCTCGCGGCCGCGCGGGAGGACCGGCGGCTGGTCACCCTGTATCGCGCCGTGCGGCGCGAGGCGGGGCTGCCGCGCTGAGGGTGGGACGCGCCTGTCGCGCCCCGGACGCGTCCCCCCGACCGGTTCTTGCCGACCGCCCGCCGAGCGGTCGGTAAACCCGCCCGGGCCCCGCCGCGACAGGGCTGACGCGCTGCGTAACCGCCTGGCCTGTTAGGGATTGGTTCGCCGATGGTCGGGGTGAGGGCTGGCCCGGCCGTTGCCAAGGGGGGTCGCTCCACTGCAGAGGCTCGCGTGGTTCTGGGGGGCTCCGCCCCCTGGTCCCCCCCCGGCGGAGCGCGAGCGCTCCGCCTCCCTCGAACCGGAGGAGCACCTTGACGCTCATGACCTCTCGTCTCTCCACGCCTCGTCTCGCGCTGTCGCTGGCGCTGACCCTCGCCGTCGCGGGCTGCGGCGGCGGCGGCTCGTCGGGCGGCGGCGTCGCCAAGAGCACCGTCTTGCCGCACGACCCGGCGGCGACCCCCGAGCCCGCCTCCGCCACCACCGACACCAGCAGCTCGGGGAGCGGCACGGCGGCCCCCGCGGAGCAGCCTCCGCGCGGCACCACCGGCGCCGCGGCCACCGCCGGCCCCCTCGACCTCTCGAAGCCCTCCATGGGCATCAACCTCAACAAGGTGGAGTTCTTCTCGCCCGAGTGGGTGTTCGTCGACGTCATGCAGATGACCCGGCGCAACATGCCCGGCTTCCCCTGGGACCTGGTGAACCCGAACAACGCCGCGCCGCCCGACGTCGACCCTCGCGGCTATCCGATCGGCCTCCGCAACGGCCAGGCGGTGTGGACGCTCGCCCTGCGCGGCCTCAAGGGCCGCTATCCGGGCGGCGACTACACCGTCATGTTCGACGGGGAGGGCGAGCTGGAGCTCGGCTGGGACGCGCAGCGCACCGTCAAGGCCAACGACGGGACCGCCACCGCGCGGTTCGAGGTGCCGGTGACGCCGACCGACGCCGGGATCAGCGTGCGGATCGTGCGCTCCAATCCGGCCAACCACGTGCGCAACATCCGCGTGATCATGCCGGGCTTCGCCGGCAGCTACGCGACCCAGCCGTTCCACCCCAAGTTCCTGGCCTCGATCGCGCCCTTCTCGGTGCTGCGCTTCATGGACTGGGGCTTCACCAACGACTCCACCCAGCAGCGCTGGGCGGACCGGACCCTGCCGGGCGCGCGCACGCAGCACCGCGGCGTCGCCTACGAGCTCATGATCGACCTCGCCAATCAGACCGGGAAGCACCCCTGGATCTGCATCCCCCACCGGGCGAACGACGACTACGTCCGCAAGCTGGCGGAGCTGGCGCGCGGTCGCCTGTCGCCCGGCCTCAAGCTGATCGTGGAGTACTCCAACGAGGTGTGGAACGGCGCCTTCGATCAGGCAGGTGAGGTCCAGGGCTGGGCCAAGCGCGACGGCGTCGCCTGGACCACCTGGTACACCCGGCGCTCGGTGCAGATCTTCCAGATCTTCGAGCAGGTGCTGGGGCGCGACCGGCTGGTGCGCGTGCTCGGCTCCCAGGCCGCCAGCCCCGTCAAGACGCAGCAGATCGTGAACGCGCTGCCCAGCCCGGACGCCGCGGACGCGGTGGCGATCGCCCCCTACTTCGGCGGCACGCTCGGCTCGAAGGACGTGGGCAAGGTCAGGGGCCGCGGCGTGGCCCAGGTGCTGGACGCCTGCGTCGCCGACCTGCCCCGCTGGCGGCAGGCGGTGCTCGACACCAAGGCGATCTGCGACGCCGCCGGCCTGGCGCTGGTCGCCTATGAGGGCGGCCAGCACCTCGCGGGCGTCGGGTCGAACAGCAACGACCAGAAGCTGACCAACCTGTTCATCGAGGCCAACCGCGCCCAGCGCATGGGCGACGTCTACCGGCGCTACCTGGCCGAGTGCTGGGAGCAGGTGGGCGGCGGGCTGTTCTGCGCCTTCAACTCCTGCAAGGCGCCCAACAAGCACGGCAGCTGGGGGCTCATGGAGCACCAGGAGCAGACGGACCACCCGAAGTACCGGGCGGTGGTCGACGTGGCCAAGCGCTGGGGCAGCGCGCCCTAGCTCTAGGCCTGCGCCTCCACGCCGAAGTGGCGCTTGACCTCAGGCGCCAGCCAGGCCCACACCAGCACCGCCGCCATGGGCGTGGTCACGCACAGGGTGATCCCCAGGCAGATCACACCCAGGTGGGCCGACCAGGCCCAGGGGCGGCGGGGGAACTTGAACGACGCCGCCGTGGCGCTGCC
>JAWLGW010000295.1:0-7252 GCA_041690735.1 Planctomycetota bacterium | reverse complement strand
GCGCGAACCCGGCGCGGGTCGCCGCTCGCGCGGCGAGGCCGGGTCGGCGGCGCGCCAGCTGAGCCCGCTCGCGGGCGCTCCACCCGGCGGCCGTGGCGACCGCGGCCGCCGGGAGCGCGCCGAGCAGCGGCGCCGCGAGCTCGAGGCCCAGGAGGGGGAACAGGTCGACCGCGGCGCCGCTCGCCACACTGCGGACGAGGCCCACGGCGAGGGCGAGGGTCGTGAGCCCCAGCGAGGCGCCGGCCATCCAGCGGGCCCGGCTCCAGGCGCGCGTCGCGCGCGACAGGGCCTGAGCGGCGGTCTGGTCGCGCAGGACTGCGCCGCCCACCGCGGCGGCTGTCAGCAGAGCCCCCGTCCCCAGCAGCGGACCCGCCAGGAAGCCGGGGCTGGGCGGCGCCGCCGGCGCCAGCCCGTCGAGCAGCACCAGCGTCGCCCACAGGGCGACCAGACCTGCGGCCGCGCCCAACCGCTGCGCCGCCTCACCTCGCGCGGGGCGCGTCGCCCACAGGCCCAGGGCCAGCAGCATCCCGCCGGTCGCGCGCAGGAACGGCGCCGCCACGACGCCGTCCACCAGCAGCGGCACGTCGAGCCCCGCCAGGACGGCGCCGACGCCGATCGCCGCGAGGGCGAGCGCGCCAGGAGGAGGAGGAGGACGCTGGGAGACGGCGGTCACAGCCCGCCGAGTCTACCTCGTGTGGTTCCGGGGGGGCTCCGCCGCTCCGCCCCCAGGCTCTCGTAGAGCGCAGCGACAGCATGCCGGGGGCAGCCCCGGCCAGCAGGCGGCACAGCGAAGAGCGGAAGGAGGCCAAGGCGACCTGTCTCGACCAACGCTACCGGAGAGAGTCAGCGCAGAGCGCGCAGCGAGCGCAGAGGCGAGCCGGGGCCCCTCAGGCCTCGAAGACGACGCCCGAGCCGGCGCAGCTCGAGCAGCCGGCGCGGGCGACGTCCCGGCAGCGGGGGCAGGCGCGCACGCCGGCCCGCAGAATCCGTGTGATCCGTCGCAGCACTTCGCTCATGGGTCACCTCCGACCTGGCGTCTCCCCCAGAGCGATATCGGTCGCCCAAGCCACCACTCTTGACCCGGATCGCTAAACGTCGCCGCTACTCGCCGCCCCACTCCCGAAGGTGCTTCTTCGCCTTGGCGGCGTAGCTCCCCCGCGGCGCGTCGCGCAGGTAGCGGCGCAGGTCCTCCAGCGCCCGCTCGCGATGGCCTCCCCGGCCGGCGGCGACGCCTCGCAGGTAGGCGCGGCCGTCGCGGGTGCGGCCCGCCTCGAACACCGGCGCAGCGACTGCAGCGCCTCGCGCGACAGCGGCCCTCGCTCGAACAGGACGCGCGCCAGGCGCTGGTCGGCGGAGGAGGAGGGCGGGCCGGTCACCGCCGACCTACGCGATCGGCAGCGGTCGCCCGGCGGGCTCGCACCAGCGGCCGTACTCCTTGATGAGCTCGACCAGCCGGTCGGGGGCGTCGTCCTCGGGGACCTCGCGGACCACGCACTCCTTGCCGACGTACAGGTTGACCTTGCCAGGCTTCCAGCCCACGTAGCCGAAGTCGGCGTCGGCCATCTCGCCGGGGCCGTTCACGATGCAGCCCATGACCGCGATCTTGACGCCCTTGAGGTGCCCGGTGCGGCGCTTGATCTGGGCGGTGACCGGCTCCAGCTCGAACAGGGTGCGACCGCACCCGGGGCAGGAAATGTACTCGGTCTGGGTGGTGCGGCGTCGCGCCCCCTGCAGGATCCCGTAGCCCCAGGCGACCGCGCGCTCGGGCGCCACGCCGCGCACGCACACCGCGTCGCCCAGGCCGTCGATCAACAGGCCGCCGAGGTCGGTCGCCGCCCGCAGCAGGCCGTCGTCGTGCTCGCCGCCGGCCCCGTTCGCCTCCCCGTTCGCGTCCAGGACCAGCGGCAGGTCGAGGCCCCGCTCGGCGCACACCGCGGCGACCGCCCGCACCCAGCACACCGGGGAGCGGTCGGGGCCGGCGCCCACCCGCAGGGCGACCCGCGGCAGGCCCGCGGCCAGGGCGGCCTCGGCCGCGGCCACCAGCCGGCGCGCCACGTCTTCGGGCGCGCCCTGGGCGGGGTCGGCGGTGAGGAGCAGCGCGCGCTCGTCCGCCGGCGCGCCGGCCACGGCCACGGCCCGGATCTCCGCGGCGCCCGCGGCGCCGATCGGCGCGACCCGGTGGGCCCGCTCCAGCACGCGGGCCAGCAGCGCGCCCTCCCGCCACACGGCGGGGGCCAGCGCGGCGGCCAGCGCCGGCGGCGCCTCCAGCGGCTCCAGGGCGGCCGCCAGGCGCTCCAGCGCCGCGACGTCCTCGGCGCTCGTCACCTCGACCTCGGCCACCTCCAGGCGACGCTCGCCCGCCTCCTCGCCGGTCAGCTCCTCGATCACGCCCGCCAGCAGGGCGGTGTCCCGGAGCGGCGCCAGGGGCACCTCGACCCGCACCTCCTGATCGCCCCCTACCGCCGCGGAGGCGGCGCCCTGCTCGACACGCCGGGTGGACCGGCGCGCGAAGGCGTAGAAGTCGACCGCCTCGGCGAGGTCGGTGGAGGCCGTCGCGCGCTGCGCGGCGGCGGTCAGCCGGTCGTGAGCCCGCTTCGCCAGGGCCCGCCCCACCGGCACCTCGGCCACGGGGTCCTCGGTGAGCGACACCCGGATCGTGTCGCCGATCCCGTCGGCGAGCAGCGAGCCGATCCCCACCGCGCTCTTGATCCGGGCCTCGTCCCCGTCGCCCGCCTCGGTCACGCCGAGGTGGAAGGGGTAGTCCATGCCTTCCTCGGCCATGCGGGCGGCGAGGAGCCGGTAGGCCTCCACCATGACGTGGGTGTTGGAGGCCTTCATGGAGATGATCAGCTCGCGGTAGTCGTGGCGCTCGCAGATCCGCACGAACTCCAGGGCGCTCTCGACCATGCCCTCGGGGGTGTCCCCGTAGCGGTTCATGATCCGGTCCGACAGCGAGCCGTGGTTGGTGCCGATCCGCATGGAGATCCCCCGCTCCTTGGCCCGCAGGACCAGGGGGCGGAACTTCTCCTCGATCCGGGCGAGCTCGGCCCGGTACTCCTCGTCGGTGTACTCCCGGACGGCGAACCGCTTGGAGTCGGTGAAGTTGCCGGGGTTGATCCGCACCTTCTCGACGTGCTCCACCGCCAGCAGGGCCATCTTGGGCGAGAAGTGAATGTCGGCCACCAGCGGCACGGTGAGCCCACGGGCCCGCATGCCCTCGCGGATCGCCGGCAGGGCCTCGGCGTCGCGCAGGGCCGGCACCGTCACCCGCACGATGTCGCAGCCCACCCGCTGCAGGGCCTCGATCTGCCCCAGCGTCCCCTCCACGTCGTAGGTGAAGGTGGTGGTCATGGACTGGACGGCGATCGGGTGCTCCCCCCCCACCGGCACGTGCCCCACGTGGACCACGCGGGTCGGGCGCCGGCGCGGCGTGAAGCGGTCGAGGACGTAGGGGAGCGGCGCGGGCTTGGAATCGGTCATAAGGGGCGGGAGTCTAGAGCCTGGGGCGGACGGCGTCGAGTCGGCCAGAGGGTACAGGGGAGAGTATACGGGGGAGGCTGTCGCAAGACGCAGCCGCGGTAGCCCGAGGAGATCGAACACGGAATATGAACAGCAAACAGAGAATGAGAACAGGGAATGCCTCTGCTGTAGGCGACGCAGTGAGCGAGCCGTTCGCTGTTCTCGTTGATGTTCCCTGTTGTCATTCCGTGTTCGATCGGGCTCCTCGCGAGGCGCTCCTCGCGTCTCGCGATAGCCTCGGGGACACCCTCGCGGTCCGGGCAAGGGGCGCCCTGGCAAGCCTTTACCGACCCTCTACAATCGAGGCCGTGAGGGGGCTCACGTGACGCAGATCGACCACCAGATCCTCCACAAGGCGCTGCAGAACGGCCGCACCGGGCCGCAGCCCAACACCTGCAGCCAGTACCGCCTCAAGGCGGACGCCGTGGTCGGCCTGCTGGTCGACCGCACCGCGCCTGCCGCGCAACGCGCCGCCAAGATGCTGCTCCGGCGCATGGCGAGCAGCGGCTGGACGGTGATCGAGGGGATCCACCCCCCGGTGCCCTCGGGCAAGCACATCCCCAAGGACGCCACCCCGCACATCACGATCGAGGCCGGGGGCCGCTACCACCTGCGGGTGACGCAGGCCGGGGTGATCTTCGACATCACGCAGGCCTCGGTCAGCGACGACCAGGCCGATCGCCGCCTGGACGGCCGCCTCCCCTGGGCCGCCCCCGGCGCGCCCAACCCGCTGTAGCCACCGCGTGAGCGGTCTCCGGGCGCTGGTCCTCGGCGTGGGCGACGCCTTCTCGGCGCGGCACTACTCCGCCTGCCTGGCGCTCGGAACCCCCGAGGGCGACCGGACCGCCTGGCTGCTGATCGACTGCCCCCACCCGATCCGCAAGGTCATGCGCGAGGCGAGCGAGGCGGCCGGCGCCTGCCTCGACGTGGCCGACCTCGCGGGCGTGGTGGTCACCCACCTCCACGCCGACCACTGCTCGGGCCTGGAGGGCCTGGGCTACTTCGCCCACTTCGCCCTCCGCCGCCGCCTGCCCCTCTTGTGCCACCCCGACGTGGCCGCCCGCCTGTGGGAGGGCTGCCTGGCCGCGGGCATGGAGCACCTCCTCCCCCGCGTCGGCGGCGCCACGCGGACCATGACCCTCGACGACTACTTCGAGGTGCGGGCCCTGGAGCCGGGGGGCGAGGTGACCCTGGGCCCCTTCGCCGTCGCCTGCCGCCCCACGATCCACCACATTCCGACCACCGCCCTGCGGATCCGCGCCGGCGGCGCCACGCTCGGCTACAGCGCCGACACCGCCTTCGACCCCGCCCTGCTCGAGTGGCTCAGCGCCGCCGACCTGGTGGTCCACGAGACCGGCTACGGGATCCACACCCCCTACGCGGACCTGGCGGCCCTGCCCGCGGACCTGCGGGCCCGCATGCGCCTGATCCACTACCCCGACGACCTCGACCTGGCCAAGAGCGCGATCCGCCCGCTGCGGCAGGGGACGCTGGTCGATATATCTTAACTTGTTGCCATTTAGCCGCTTGAGAGGAGGGGGTGGACTTGGTCAAGTGATTTGATCAAATGATTCAATCAAATGACCGACGGCCACAAGCAGGAGACCCGCGAGCTCATCCTCGAAGCCGCCGAGCGCGTGTTCGGCGAGCGGGGCTTCGACGGCGCGCGCACCCGCGAGATCGCCAAGCGCGCCGGGGTCAACGTCGCGCAGCTCCACTACCACTTCGGCTCCAAGGCCGACCTCTACCAGGCGGTGCTGCGCAACGCCGCCTCGCGGCTGCAGTCGCGCCTCCTGGCCGCGGTGCAGGGCGAGGGCGCGCCCGTCGACCGGCTGCGGCGCGCCGTGCGGGCCCACTTCGACCTGCTGGCCAGCCGGCGCCACGTGGTCGGCCTCCTGCTCGACGCCCTCGTCCGCCGCGACGCGTTCGCCCTCGAGTTCGTGCGCGAGGTCCTGGCGCCGGTGCTGGGCGAGGTGGTGCCCGCCGTCGCCGCCGGCCGGGAGGACGGCAGCTTCCGCCCCGTCCCCGTCGATCAGACCTTCATCTCGACCGTCGCGCTCAACCTCATCTACTTCGTGGCGGAGCCCATGGTCACCGCGGTGGTGGGCGACGAGGCCTACGAGCCCGACGCCCTGGTGGCGCGGCGGGAGGCGGCGCTGGACCTGCTGCTCCATGGCCTGCTCGCCCGCCCGGACGCGGATCCCTCCCACGCCGATCCCGAGGAGACCTGATGCACGCCAGGCACCTGCTGCTGGGAGGAGGCGCCCTCGCCTCCTCCCTTGTCCTCGCCGCCGGGATCGCCCACGCGGCGCTGCCGGGCGGCCTGCGCGTCCGCCTCCCCTGGCGCGCCCCCGCGTCCCCCGACGCCGTCGTGCTGGCCGGGGTGGTCGAGGCGCGCGAGGTCGACCTGCGGGCGCCGGCGGGCGGCCGGGTGCTCGAGGTGCGCTGCCGCGAGGGCCAGCGGGTCGCCGCGGGCGAGCTCCTGGTGGCGCTCGACGAGCCCCTGGCCGCCGCCGAGCTGGCCGGCGCGGAGGCCGCCCGCGCCCGCGCGGCCGCCCGCCTCGCCCTCCTGGAGGGAGGGGCGCATCCCGACGACCTCGCGGCCGCCCGCGCGAGGCTCGCGCTCCAGGCCGCCCGCGAGGCGGACGCCGCGCGCGAGCTGGCGCGCCTCGAGCGCCTCCAGGGCAGCGGGGTCGCCACCGCCGAGGCCCGCGAGCGGGCCGCGGGGGAGCGCGACCGCGCGCGCGCCGCGCGGGCCGTGGTGACGGCGGAGCTGGCCCGCCTGGAGGCGGGGGCTCGCCCCGAAGAGCTGGCCGACGCGCGGGCGGCGGTGGCCGAGGCGGCGGCGCGGGTCGCCGCCGCGCGGGCGCGCCTCGACGACGCGCGGGTCCAGGCGCCGGTCGCCGCCACCTGCGTGCGCCGGTACGTCGAGCCCGGCGAGATCGCCTCGCCGGGCGCGCTGCTGCTCACCCTGGCCGACCTCGACCGCCTCGAGGTGCGGGTGTTCCTGCTCGAGCCCCACCTCGGTCGAGCGGGGCTGGGCGCGCCGGTGGAGATCGCGGCTGACGCCTGGCCGGGTCGGACCTTTCGGGGGCGGATCGCGCGCATCGCCGACGAGGCGGAGTTCACCCCCCGGACCCTCCAGACCCCCGAGGATCGGGTGCGGCTGGTGTTCGCGGCCACCGTCGCGGTCGAGGACGCGCGCGGCGCCCTGCTGCCCGGCATGCCGGTGGACGTGCGCCTGACCCTCGCGCCGGCGTCCGGGCGAGGCGGCGAGCAGTGACCGTCCGCACAGACCTGGCGACGATCGAGGCGCGGGGCCTCACCAAGCGCTACGGCGCGACCACCGTGGTCGACCGCCTCGACCTGCGGGTGGCGCCGGGGGAGGTGTTCGGCTTCCTGGGCTCGAACGGCGCCGGCAAGTCGACCACGATCCGCATGCTGGCGGGGATCCTCCAGCCGACGGCCGGCGACGCCTGGGTGGTCGGCCACTCGGTGACCCAAGACCCCGAGGCGATCAAGCAGCGCATCGGCTACATGTCGCAGGCCTTCGGCCTGTATCGCGACCTCACCGTGCGCGAGAACGTGCGCTTCTTCGCCGGCCTGCGCTTCTCGCGCGCGCGCGAGGCGCGCCAGCGGGCCGACGCCGCCGTGGCCCGGTTCGGCCTCGAGCCGTACCGGCGCCACCTGGCGGCCGCCCTGTCGGGCGGCTGGAAGCAACGCCTGGCCCTCG
>JAWLGW010000294.1:0-7260 GCA_041690735.1 Planctomycetota bacterium | reverse complement strand
ACCGCCAGCTCCTTGAGGAACAGCGCCAGCGTGAAGTGCGCCACGCCCCCGCCCAGCTGCCGGGCGGCCCGCTTCCAGTCGATCGTGCCGTCGCCGCGCCGGTGCCCCGCGTAGGGGTCGATCTCCGCCTCCAGCGCCCGGATCGAGCGCGTCAGCTCGGCCCGGGTGGGGTCCCCCTCGGGGACCATGCTGCGCACCAGGCGCTTGGCACGGATCTCCCACCGGTTCACCACGTCGAGGGCGGCGGGGTCGCCCAGGCGAGCGCGCCACAGCAGGCTCTCCACCTCGGCCGGCCCGCGGGCGGCGACCATGCGCTCCAGCTGGATCACGTGGGTCAGCTCGTCGAGGAGCGCCACCTTGCGGGCCGGCTCTCCGGCCCGCAGCAGCACCTTGGGCCGCCCCTCTCCGTCCAGGATCGTGCGGGCCTGCGCCCCCTGAGGCAGGCGCGGGTCGCCCACGGCGACGTACTCCACCGCCCCGCCGCGGGCGGCGACCTTGTCGGTGAAGCGGGCCACGTAGGCGGCGTCCGCCAGCGGCCCCACGGCGCGGCCCCGCCCCGGGAAGTACGAGTTGAGCCCGGCCACCCCCTCCATGGGGGGGCGCCCGTTGCGGATGTTGGCCTCGATGATCTCCCAGTTGTTGCTGTTGCCGGCGGCGCCGTAGCCGTAGGAGCGCATCTCGAGGTTCTTGAGCTTGCTCTCCTGGTAGAGCGGATGCTGCTTGAGCTGCTCGAACGTCTCGCACTTGGCGACGATCTCGGTGGGCAGCACCCAGAACGGCAGCAGGACCTCGTACTCGCCGCTGAGCCCCTTGTGGTTGAAGATCGCCCGCTCGGGGGCCACCTTGAGGATGTAGTACGGCGGGCCGAAGTGGCTGATCGGCCGGGTCGAGGCGGAGATCAGCACGCTCTTGGTGCTGTTGGCGCTGGTCCCCAGGCCTCCGCCCTTGTGGTGCTCGATGATCTTGTCGAGCTCCCGCAACGCGTCGCCGTTGCCCCCCATGAGCGAGGTCGCCTCGCGGAAGTAGCCGTCGAGCCGCGGCAGCCGGTCGTCCCACCGCTTGCGCATGTAGCGGATCGAGTTGGGGAGCATGAGGGCGTCGCCGCCCGAGGCGGCGGGCATGCGGTAGACCTGATCGTTGAGGGCCCCGCGGAACAGGATCAGCTCCTGGCCGGGCTGGGCGGCCTTCGCCCCGCGGGCGAGGAACTCGAGGTTGAGCTCCAGGTAGCGGCGCAGCTTGGGGTCCGCCTTCGACAGCTCGAGGTGGTCGCGGAGCTTGCGCCCCAGCGCCTCGTACTCCCCCCGCTCCATGAGCTTCTTGAAGTCGTACTCGTGCTCGGGCTGGGCCGTGGCCGCCGGCCCGGCGGCCAGCAGGGCGAGCAGCAAGGCGCCGGTGAGCCCCCTGCGCCAGGACCCGGTTCGGACATCACCACGGCTCATCGGGTCGCCTCCTCGAGCACGCCCAGGACCCCGCGGGCTGGCGCCCGCTCCTCGCTCCCGGTCGGCTCGCCCTCGCCCAGGAGCAGCTCGCGCTCGCGGGTCGCGATCTCCCGGACGAGCCGAGCCTCGCCCAGCAGCGCATCGCGCGCCTCGGCGCTGCGAGCGCGCCGCGCCGCCGCCTCGTACAGCAGGGCCTCGTCCTCGTAGGCCTCACGTCGGTTGTCGCTCACGCCGCCAGGGTCGTGCAGGGGCCGATAGGCGCTGCCGCGACGCCCGGCCTCGTACGCCTGCCGCAGCCCCGCCGCCCGGTCACGCTCGAACCGCGTCAGGGCCTCCTCGACCAGCCCGTCGACCTCCGCCTCGTGGCGGGCGGCCACCCGCTCGCGCGCCGCCCGCCGGTGGGGGTAGCGCTCCGACAGGTCGCCGGCCCGCTCGGTCGCCGAGCCGGTGATCGTGGCCCGGCGCCCGGCCTCCGCCAGGGCGTCGTTGAGGCGGGCGGTCGCCTCCAGCGCCGGGCGCAGGCTGCGGTCGCGCCAGGCGGTGTAGGCGGCGCCCGCCTCGTCCAGCGCCGCCCGCAGGGCCGGGTCGTCCGCGCCGTGGGCGCCCTCGGCGGCGTCCACCAGCGCTTCGGCTGCCCCGGCCACGTCGCGCCGCGCGCCGCGCCGGTCCAGCCAGCGGTTGATCCCGCTGGAGATCGTCTCGCCGAAGTACAGGACCACCGCGGTCTCCACGCCGGCGTAGATCCAGCCGGGCACCCCGCGGGCCACCTTCAGCGCCGTGGCCAGGCGCCGGTAGCGCTCCAGCCGCCCCAGCGGCACCACCCACCGCAAGGTCGCGAGGCCGGCCTTCACGGCGGCCGAGCTGAGCATGAGCCCCGTGAAGTCGATGGCGAAGGTGCGGCCGTCGAACCGCCCGCGGATCAGCTCGGGCAGCGCCATGCCGGTGGCGAGCGCGACGTTCGACTTGAGCACCGAGCTCACGAAGGCCGGGCGCACGAACCGCTGCAGGTAGCGGGTGTAGGCCAGGGTGCCCACCTCGGCGCCGACCACGAACAGCCCGTAGTGGGACCAGAACTCGGTGGTGGCCAGGCCGTCGAAGAACGCCTCGATCACCGCCCGGTCGCCGGTCTGGATCACCCGGGCCAGGTCCTTGAGGAACAGGCCGAGCAGGAACGATGCGGACCCCGCCGCGTGGGTGCGCGCCATGCTGCGCACCTTGTCCCAGTTCAGCCGCCCGCCGGGGCGGCGGGCGTCGAGGTAGGGGTCGAGCACCCGGCGCAGCCGCTCGATCTCCCGGTCGAGGAGCGCCCGGTCCGGGTGGTCGCCGGGGAGGGTCAGGCGCACCATGCGCTTGGCGCGGATCTCCCACTCCACCATGCGGGCCAGCGCCGCCGGGTCGCCCGCCTCGGCGTTGCGGAACAGCTCCCGCACCTTCTCCACGCCCAGCTCGCGCCGCATACGGTCGATCTGGTGGGTGTGGGTCAGCTCGTCGAGGAGGGCGTACCGCCGCACCTCCCGGTCGACGGGCAGCAGCACCCGGGTGCTCCCGTCGGCCGCCAGCAAGGTCCGCCCCTGACCGCCGCGCAGGCGGGGGTCGCCGGAGGGGACGTACTCCACCCGGCCGCCCAGGCGCTCGACCTTGGCCTCGAACCGGCGCAGCTCGCTGGCGCGGGCGGTGGGCCCCACCTCGTAGGTCTCGTAGCGGGAGAACAGCTCCGAGTCGTGGGCCGCGCGGTCGTGCGCGCGCCCCCCGTAGACCACGCTCGCGCCGCGGTGCACCGCCCCCCGGTGGACCAGCGCCGCCGAGAGAAAGGCGTCGACCAGGGGGCGCGGCGTGGCGCGGAAGGCCTCCACGCCCAGGCGCACCGCGCCCTCGCCCGCCGGGGCCAGCTCGATCGCCGGCGCGCCGGGTACCCCCGAGCGCAGCCCGGGGAGCAGCTCCGCCGCCGAGGCACGCACCGCCGCGCTGCCGACCACCTCCACCCGCAGGCCGCGGGCGGGCGAGTAGGCCCCGGTCTCCACGCCGCCGCCCACCCGCAGCTCGAAGGAGGCGTTGGGGTGCCGGAGGGCCAGCTCGCGGGCGAGCCGGGACAGGGCGGCGTCGCCGCGCTCGAGCGAGGTCAGGAGCTGCGCGTCCGTGGTGGCGTGCTTGACCTCGGCCTCGAGCAGGGCCCGGTCCTCGGCCGACAGGCCGGGGATGTCGCGGGGCTTGAGCTTGCTGCTGGTGTCGATCGACTCCAGCGCAGCGACGTCGACGCGGCCCACGATGTCGGCGATCCGGTCGCGCAGCAGGTTCGACTTGGCGAGGTTACGCGGCACCAGCTTGTCCGCGACCTCCAGGGCGAGGCGGGCCCGCTCGCTCCCGGGGAGGGGCCGCTCGGGGACCTTGGCCTCCTCCTTGGCGACCAGCTCGAGGTCGCGGATCCCCAGCGTCTCGAGGTAGTGGTCGACCATCTTCTCGAAGGTGGCCGTGGTGGCGCTGTTGCTGTTGCCGAGGGTGTGCGCGCTGCCCGGGACGTCGGAGATGATCACGCTGGTGGCGAGGCTGGCGCGCCGGGCCGCCGCCACCTCGGCGTTGTAGCGGGCGACCTCGCGGGTGATGTAGCTGTTCTCGACCTCGACCGAGTGGACCCCGCGGGCGCGGGTCTCCTCCAGCCAGCGCATGGTCTCCTCGGCCGGCGAGAAGACGTTGCCGAGGTGGGTCCCCACCCGCAGGCGCTCGCCGAGGGGCGAGGTGCGCCCCTCGAAGTGGTCGAGGAAGGCGTTGCGCATCCCCTCGGAGGTCACCTCGCCGCGGAAGTCGTACACGCGCTCGGGCACGTGGATGTCCCCGACGCGCACCCCCTCGGCCAGCCCGCCGGCGGTGCCGAAGTAGGCGAGCTTGGTGTGCCCCGTCTCCAGCAGCGCGCGCACCACGCCGCTCATGGCGTCGCCGTAGTAGTTGTTGACCAGGCGGACGCTGGTGAGCTTGCCGTCGGCGGTGCGGGCGCGCACCTCCTCGGCCCGCAGGGGGCCGAACTCGAGGGCCCGGCTGATCGTGTAGTCGCTGGCGCTGGCGCCCCCCGGCAGGCGCAGCTTGCCGTCCGCGACCAGGCGCTCGAGGGTGGCGGAGGCGTGGTCCTTGGCGAGGGAGACCAGCTCCTTCTCGGCGGCGACCAGGTCCTTGAGCTCCGCCACCCGCGAGAAGACCCCCTCGGGCGAGCGCCCCAGGCCCGCCAGCTTGCTGCTGGCCTCGACCTTCTCCAGCAGCTTCGACAGGTCGGCGCGGCGCGCCCCGCTGGCGGCGTCCCGCTCCGCGCGCAGGGCCTCGGACAGACCGGCCCTTGGGTCGGCGCCCAGGACGTCGCGCAGGTGCTCGGCGCCGCGCCGGGCCAGCGCCCGCTCGAGCAGCTCGTTCTTGAGGGTGCCGCGGAAGCCGATGATCGCCGTCTCGCTGGCGCCGCCCATGGAGGCGAGGCCGTCGCGCATGGTGCGGAGGTCTCGCTCGCGCAGGGCCTCCACATCCCCCACGATCTCGATCCGGTTCGAGGGCACGCCCCGGCCCTCGGGCCCGGCGAACCGCAGCAGCGAGCTGAGGTGCCGCAGGCGGTCCATGCCGTCGATCGTGCCGCTGATCACGTAGCGGATCTCGCCGGTGGGGCCCTCGGTCACGAACAGCCGCTCGTAGTTGCCGGTGGCCGCCTTCACCTCGCCGATCACGTTCCAGCCGCGGTTGCGCAGGTCCGAGAGGGCCTCGACCTCGCCCCCGGCGTGGAGCTCGACGGTGTAGCCGTTGCGAACGGCGCGGTCGAGCGCCGCCCGGGTGAACCGGTCGGCCATGTAGTCGGGCATGTCGTGCATCGAGTGGGGCGCGCGGTTGTCGATCGCCGCCACCTCGGCGGGGTAGCCCCGCGTGCGCGGCGGCTCGAACCCTGTGGCCGCGGCGGGCATCACGTCCGCCGCGAGGGGCCGCACCGTGTAGCCGCGCTCCACCGCCCGGAACAGGTTCATGTCGAACTTGAGGTCTGCCTTCTTGAGGCGCCCCGCGGAGACGTCCTGGGCGAACAGCGCCTCGAGCAGGGACACCGCGTCGGTCTCCATGTGCTTGCGCACGAAGGTGTCCGAGGGCACCCGGCGGGCCCGCACCCGCTCGGCCTTGGCGGGGTCGCTGCGCTCGAGGCGCTCGGCGACCGAGTCGACCACGCGGGTGATGGCCTCCGCGCGGATGGAGTGGCGGAGGGCATCGAGCTCGGCGCGCCCCGCCTCGGAGGGCTGGGCCGCCGCCGGCGCCGCCAGGGCGACGGCCAGCAGCAGGGGGGCGATGAGACGGACGGTCCGGTGCATGAGGGCCCGCGTGAGCAGACCGCGCGCCAACCCGTAACCGGCGATTCCCCAGCGGATTCGGTTTCGCATTCGTTGCACCGTCACGGCTCCGTCCAACGGTGGGACGGTGGCTTACGCGGGGGGAGAGGGACCGACCGCCGCCAAGAGCTCGCGGTGAGGGTACCGGAGCGTGCGTCGTGAGGCGAGGCCCGCCGAGCTACTCCCCCCGACCCAGCCCGAGCGGCGCGCCCAGCACCTCGTCGAGCGCCCGAGCGCCGGCGGCGGTCGTCTCGCCGGCTCGCTCCAGGGCGTCCCCGACCGCGCCGCGCGAGGCGAAGCCGGTGCCGCGGGTGGTCATGGCGAGCAGGAGCGCCAGGGCGATCAGCGGCGCCCCCCACAGGGCCCACAGCGCCCCCGCCGCCAACCCGCGCCGCGCCGCCTGCGCCTCCAGCTCGGCCGCCCTGCGCTGCGCCGCGACGGCCCGCCGCTCCCGCTCGATCTGCTCGGGGTCGTGCTCGGGCTCGGGCTCGTCGGCCGCTGCCTGCTGCTGCTTCTTCTGCAGGGCGAGGTCGCGCCGCAGGCGGCGGGTGGTCCCCTTGCGGTCGGGCCGCAGACGAGACGTCTTGCGCTTGAGCGCCTCCGGATCGAGGTCGACCCGCCCCTCGTCGCTGGCCCGAAGCGCGAGGCCACCTCCGCCAGCCTCCCCCGGCCCTACCGTGGGCGGCAGCAGGTCGATGTCGATGTCCTCTGCTCCGCCCAGCGGCTCGAGCACCACGTCGCTGGGCGCGGCCAGCTTGTTCATGGGCTGCGTCTTGCCGCCGGTGTCGGCCGGCGTCCCCTGCGGCGGGGTGAGCGGGTCGAGGCGCTCGGGCTTCGCCAGGATCGCGGTGGTGTTCCCCTGCAGGCGGGCCTCCACGCTCCCGTCCTCCTGCAGGAAGAAGGTCTCGGAGCACTTGGGGCAGCGGACCTTGGTCCGCTTCGCCACCGCCGCCACACGCAGGACGCTCTTGCAGTAGACGCAGGAGAACTCGACCGCGTCGCCCGCGCTCGGCATCGTCTCGGGCTCGACCACGACCCGCCGGGAGGCGAAGCACGCGTCGCAGATCACCCCCTCGGGCAGGTCGCCGCCCGCCTCGCCCGGCAGCAGGACGCCGCACACCTCGCAGTAGGCGAGGGCCACTAGGCCGCCCCCAACACGAACAGCAGCGTGTAGAGCAGCGCGCACAGGGCGGCGCCGACGACCCCGGGGACGAACAGACTCTTGCGGCGCTCGACGGCGATCGCCAGGCGGAGGGAGAGGCCCACCGCCAGGGCCGCCTCCGCCGCGCCCGCCAGGGCGACGACCGACAGCGTGCGCAGGCTCCAGCCGCGAGCCACTCCGATCGCCGTCGCCGCCGCGCACCCCGCGGCCGCGGCCGCGCTGAGCACCTGCACCACCTCCGCGGTCGGGTACCGCTGCCCCGGCGCGCCGGGCCGGGCCGCGAGGAGCAGCCCCGCCAGGAAGGCCAGCACCCCGCCCG
>JAWLGW010000293.1:0-7276 GCA_041690735.1 Planctomycetota bacterium | reverse complement strand
CGGCGGCGGTCCCTCGACCTCACGGTCCTCGTCGAAGGCGACCTCGTCGCCCAGCTCCTCGCCCGGCTCGTCGTCGGCCGGCGGCTCCGCGCCCTCGGGCTCGCGAGTCTCGGCGAAGGCGAGGCCCTCGTCGTCGTGCTCGGGCTCCGGCGCCTCCTCGGGGGGGCCTTCGAGCTGCCGCTCGTCGGCGAACGACAGCTCGCCCGGATCCTCCGCGGCCTCCTCGCCGCCCGCGTCCTCCTCCGGGTCCGCCGCCGCCTGGGGCGCCGGAGCGTCCGCCGCGGCGTCGGAGAAGACGAGGTCGTCGCCGTCCCCGGCCTCCTCACCGTCGCCGGTGACCGCATCCGCGGCGTCGGCCAAGGCGCCGGTCGGACGGGCGTCGAGGAACTCCGCCTCCTCTTCGGTCGCGGGGTCGCTGCCGTTCACCGTCTGCTCCGCTCGCGATCGACGACGGCGCGCATCGCCCGCGCCAGGCCGTCCTTGATCTGCTCTCGCAGCGCATCCTGATCGAGATGCAGGGTGCGCGCCAGGCGCTGCACCACGCGCTTGCCCCCCGGATACGCGACCACCGGCCGCTCCCGCCGCTCGTCGAGCTCGATCGAGAGCGGCCGCTCCTGCTTCCAGCCGGCGTGGCCGCGGACGTACAGGACGATCCGCGCGCCGGTCAGGAACACCTTGCTGCCGTCGACCGCGTTGATCATGAACACCCGCGCCCGGAAGCGCGGCTCGAGCTTGACGTCGCGGAGCAGGTCCGGGCTGGGCTCGAAGGACAGGTCGGCCGCGCGGTCGCCGAGGACGTAGCCGTCGAGCAGCTCGACCTGCGCCTGCGCCTCCGGCGTCGCCGCGCCCTCACCCTCTCCGGTGCTGGCCGAGGAGATCCCGCCGCGGCGGGGCCGGCGCGGGGGCGGTTCGCTCGGCGGCGGACGGCGGCGCGGGTCTCCCGTGGCCTGCCCCACTTGCTGCAGCGCGTAGCGCACGACCGGCGATCCCTCCAGGTCCTCGAGCGCCAGGGTCCGCCGCAGCGGCTCGTGGTCCATGAGGCGCAGCTCGAGGTCCCGGGTGCCGCGGAGCGGCAGGCGCAGCTCCAGCGGGGTGGTGCTGGAGTAGTCGACGTCGTCGTACCGCACCGACGCCCCCGGGGGCTCGGTCTGGACCAGGACCTTCAGGTCCGTCTGGGCGAGGAGCTGGGGGAGGCCCGCGAACTCCTCCTTCATGCGCACCGCGAGCTCGAGCGCCTCGGCGGTGGGCCCCATGAGGGAGAGCTTCGCGCCCTGCGCTTCGGCCGTATCGCGGTAGGCGCCGATCTCTTCGATCAGCTTGTGCACCGGCGCGGCGAAGGCCTGCGAGCGCGGCCTGATCTTGCCTACCCGCGCCAGCACCAGGTCGACGTCCGGGGACTCGGTCCAGGGGAGCAGCTCCAGCAGCTCGGCCCCGTTCTGACAGTCGGTGCGGATCGCGTCCAGCTGCTCGGCGACGGCGCGCGCCTTGTCGGGCACCGCCCGGGTGGTGAGCGGGTCCTCCTCGACCTGGAGCGCCAGGGCCTTGAGTCGGTCGCTGAGCCCGCCCAGCACGGGCCCCACCTCGTGGAGCGGTCGGGGTCGACCCAGCTCGTCCTGGATGTGGCGCACGGCGACGTGGTACTGCTCGCGCGCCTGGGCCTGCGCCCGGGCCGGGAGCATCAGCCCGCCGATCAGCGCGCCCACGGCCACCATGGCGGCCACCTTACGACGATCGACGCCGGCGGCCTTCATGATCTCGCGCTTGGCCGAGTCGTCGCCGAGGGAGAGCAGGCGGGCCGCTACCTCTCGCGCCTCCTGGGCGCGGCCCTCTCGGCGCAGGCGCTCCACCAGTCGCTGACCCACCTCCAGGGCCTGCTTGACGCGACGCTGCTTGAGCAGCGCCTGCATCAGCAGGTCGAGGGCCTCGCTCGACTCCTTGTGGGCCAGGGTCCTCTCCAGCGCCTTGCGGGCCCGAGCCGGCAGCTTGAGCTCGAGGTAGCGCCGGGCCAGGGTGAGCGCCTGCGTGGCGGCCTGGTCGCTCTGGCCGGTCGCCCACAGACTCTGGACGTACCCCTCCAGCGCCTCGGGGTCGTCGGGGGCGAGGTCGGCGGCGGCGGCGTACCGCTCCACCGCTTCGCGCGGTCGCCCTTGGCTCATGAGGAGCGCGCCAGCGCGGGCCATGTGGAGGGCGGCCCGGCGGGCGTCGGCCAGCGCCGCCCAGGCCTTGGCCAGCCGGGTGCGTCGCAGGAGGAGGTTGAGCGACTGCTCGAGGGAGCGCTCCATGGCCTCGGCCCGCGCCTGCTGCGCCGACGCCGGCGGGCGCACCCGCTCGACCTCGAGGTAGCCGTCGTCCACCAACTCGGCGAGGCGGCTCAGCAGCTCGTACTCGCCCGCGTGCACCCGCTCGGGCGCGTCCCGCCCCTCGAGGCGGCCGTGCTTGACCGCCAGCATCAGCAGGCGCTCACGCAGCGGCCGGCCGGGCCCCTCGCCCATGGGCTGGCGCCGCTGGAAGGCCTCCTTGCCCTTGGCGGTGGGGAGGATCCGCAGGTCGAGGTCGGGGAACCGGCGTCGCAGCTCGGCCGCCGACGCCTTCAGCTCTTGCTGCACCTGCTCGATCAGGTCCCGCACCCCCAGCGAGAGGGTGATCGAGGGGAGGTCGCGCCGCTGGAGCATCTCGAGGTCGGGCTCGCCCGAGGCGGTCTCGTGGCGCGGCTCGTCCCAGAACAGGCAGGAGAGGAGGGCGTCCCGAATGATGTCCTTGGTGGCCTCGTCCACGGCGCCCGCCGGGAGCTTCCCCTCCTCGATCAGCGCGTCCCGCTCCTCGCGGCCCGTGCCGGCGCCGCTCCCCTCGCGGACCCGGAGGAGGCGTCCGGTCTCCTTGGCGTCCTTGGCCTTCATGAGGCCGCGCGCCACCAGGCGGCTGCGGAGCGTGGGCAGGGATCGGCCCGAGGTGATCACCCGCAGCCCGCCGCGGGTGAAGAAGAACGAGACGTCCTTGAGGCCGTCCGAGACGGTCAACGAGCCGTACAATTTCTTGCCCGCGAGGAAGCTAAGGGCTCGCCCCGCCTCGCCCACGTCGAAGCCGCCGCTGAGGACCTGTCGCCGCTCGGCGCCGCTGAACCGACCGCTCTCTGATCCCGCCATGGCCCTCCGAGGACCCTTCCCGGTGGTGCAGACTAGGCGGATTGGCGGCGCCAGGCAAGGTGGGCTGGTGCTTTCCCCTACTCGGTGGCTGGCGCCTTGGAGGTCACGCGGTCCCCCGGGCGCAGGCGCAGGCCGCGCTCGGCGCGCACGACCCGCGCGGCCGACAGGCGGGGGCGGACCTCGTCCACCTCCAGCCGGGCCACCTCGCGCCCGTCGCGCACCACGAACAGGCGGTCGCCCACCTCCAGCCCCCGGTTCGAGCCTGCGTCCACCACGGCCACCGGCGGGAGCGCCTGGTCGTCCACGTCGACCACCAGGGCCCGCACCAGCGGGAGGGGGCGCGCGCCGCTCAGGCGAGGCACGTTCACGCCGGCCTCCTGCAGCCGGGCGATCGTCCCCTCGGCGCCGCGGGCGCGGCGCACGGCCTCGGCGAGGTCTCCCTGCAGGCGGTCGACCTGACCCGCCAGGGCGTTCACCTCCCGCCGGGCGCGCTCCGCGCGCTCCGCCAGCTCCGAGGCCCGCGCCCGCTCCTGCTCCAGCGCCTCCTCGGTCGCCGCCGCCCGGGCCGCCGCCGCGGCCAGGGCGGCGCGGGCCGCCGCCTCGCGCTCCCGTAGGTCGACCACCGCCCCGCGCAGCTCGCCCAGGGCCTCGCGCGCGGCCTCCACGTCGGCGTGCAGCGCCTGGCGGGCCGCCTGCAGCTCGTCCACCGACTCGCGCTGCTCGGCGAGCGCCGCCTCGGCCTGCTCGGCGCGCTGGCGGGCCTGGGCCAGCGCCGTCGTGCGGGAGGTGAGCGCCGCCTCGGCGGCCTGCGCCTGCTCCACGAGCGCCTCACGCCCCGCGAGGGCCTCGCGCAGGTCGAGCTCGAGGCGCGCCACCCGCTCAGCCGCGGCGTCGGCCCGCTCCGCCTTCTGGCGCAGTCCCGTCAGCTCGGCCCGGCTGCTGGCCAGCCGCACCTCGTCGTGCGCCAGGCGCGCCCCTCCTGCCGTCACCCCGATCCCCAGCGCCGCCGCCAGGATCCGGCGGCGCGCCAGGGGGATTCGAGGGGGTGTGGGAGGGGAGCTCACCTCCTCAGCATCGGTCCCACGTCCGGAGCGCGTCAAGGGGCCACGCCCGGCAATGAACCTTCAGCGCTGCCGTGCGATACCTTCGGGGCCCGGCAGGAGGAGTCAATGAGCGACGCGAACGAGGTCCGGCTGGAGTGCGCGGCCGGCGTGGCCCGGGTGTGGATCGAGCGGCCTGACGTCCACAACGCCTTCGACGCCGCGGTGATCGCGGGGCTCGACCAGGCGATCGCCGAGGCCTCGGGCCGCGACGACGTGCGGGCGATCGTGCTGGGCGGCCGCGGGCGCAGCTTCTCGGCCGGCGCAGACCTCAAGTGGATGAAGGCCGCCGACCTCAGCGAGGAGCAGAACGTGGAGGGCGCCCGGCGCCTCGCCGCCATGCTCCGCCGCCTGGAGCGATCCCCGAAGGTCACGATCGCGCGGGTGCAGGGGGCAGCCCTCGGCGGCGGCCTCGGCCTGCTCGCCGCCTGCGACGTCGCCTTCGCGGCGGCTCGCGCCACCTTCGGCTTCTCCGAGGTCAAGCTGGGCCTGGTGCCCGCGGTGATCAGCCCCTTCGTGATCGCCAAGATCGGCCCAGGCCACGCCCGCCGCCTGTTCGTCACGGGCGAGCGGTTCGGCGCCGACTTCGCCCACCGGATCGGCCTGATCCACCAGGTGGTCGAGGACGAGGAGGCGCTCGACGGCGCGATCGACCAGGTCCTGGCCCAAGTCGCCCTGGCGGGGCCGGGCGCGGTGGCCGCCGCCAAGGAGCTGGTGCGCGAGGTGGAGAGCGCCCGCTCCAGCGAGGAGCTCGACGCCACCACCGCCCGCCTGATCGCGCGCCTGCGCGTCTCGCCGGAGGGTCAGGAGGGGATCGGCGCCTTCTTCGCCAAGCGCCCGCCGGCCTGGGCCCCCAAGGAGGCGGACGCGTGAACCCGCTCGACCCCAGCCGGCTCCCCAGGCAGGTCACCGTGTACGAGGTGGGCCCCCGCGACGGCCTGCAGAACGAGCCGAACACGGTGCCGCTGGCGGCCAAGCGGGCGTTCGTGGAGGGGCTGGCGGCGGCGGGGCTGCGGTGGGTGGAGGCGACCAGCTTCGTCCACCCCAAGTGGGTCCCGCAGCTCGCGGACGCGGCCGAGCTCATGGAGGCGCTCGAGCGCCGTCCGGGGGTGCGGTACCCGGTGCTGGTCCCCAACGAGAAGGGCCTCGACCGCGCCCTGGCGGCGGGCGCCGACGCGGTGGCCGTGTTCCTGGCGGCGAGCGAGTCCTTCTCCCGCAAGAACACCAACGCCACCATCGCCGAGAGCCTGGAGCGCGCCCGTCCGGTGGTCGAGCGCGCCAAGCAGGAGGGCCTGTGGGTGCGGGCCTACCTGTCGGTGGTGTGGGGCTGCCCGTACGAGGGCGAGGTGGCGCCGGCGGCGGTGCGCCGGATCACCGCCGACGTCGCGGCGCTGGGCGCCGACGCCATCAGCCTGGGCGACACGATCGGCGTGGCCACCCCCGGCGAGGTGGCGCGCCTGGTGGAGGAGGTCGCGAACGAGGTCCCCCTCGACCGCCTGGCGCTGCACTTCCACGACACCCGCGGGACGGCGCTGGCGAACGTGCTGGCGGGGCTCCTCACCGGCGTCGCCACCTACGACGCCAGCGCGGGCGGCCTGGGCGGCTGCCCCTACGCGCCGGGCGCCGCGGGCAACCTCGCCACCGGTGACCTCCTCTACATGCTGCACGGCTTGGGGATCGAGACCGGCGTCGACGCCGAGAAGGTCCGCGCCGCGGCGATGGCGCTGAGCGACGCGATCGGCCGCCCGCTGGCGGGGCGCTACGACGCGGCCGGGCCGTTCGTGGCGAAGGGAGCGGAGGGGTAGGGAGGGGGCGGAGGCACTGTCGCTCGCTCCTGCGAGGGCGCCTCGCCAAGAGCTCTAGCTGGGCGCTCTGCGCCTCTGGGGTGAGTGCCGCTCAGCGGTTCGCAAGGGGCGGTGCGATGAGCGACAGCCGCGTTCGCGAGGAGCGGCTGCCGAGCGACCGCTACTCCGCGACCTCCGCCTCGAACTCCACCAGCTTGGCCCCCCCGGCCACCGCGTCGCCCGCGCGGACGTGGACGTCGCTGATCACGCCGTCGCGCTCGGCCTGCAGCTCGTTCTGCATCTTCATGGCCTCGAGGATCAGCAGGACGTCGCCCTTGCTCACCTCGGCGCCCGGCTCGACGCGGACCTCGACGATCACGCCCGGCATGGGGCTGCGCTGGAGGGCGGGGCCGCTGGCGGCCCGGGCCTGCCGCCCCTCGGCGGCGGCGAGGGCGCGGGCGTCCACGGCCAGCGCCCGCACGGGCGGGGCGTCGGGCAGGCGCACCAGGACGGCGGCGGGCTCGAGGGGGTCCTCGTCCAGCACCACCGACCGCCGCTGGTCGCCCAGCTCGAGGGAGTGCAGCGGCGCCGGGCAGGGCGCCAGCCGGGCCGGGCGGAAGGGACCGCCCGCCACCGAGAGCTCCAGGCCGCCGCCGTGCCCGCGGACCTCGACCTCGACCTGCTCGCCGCCCACCTCGACCGTGTAGCGCACGCCGCCTCCTCAGCGCCAGCGAAGCTGCCGGCCGCGACCCAGCTGAACCCAGGGGGAGAGGCCGGCGCGCGGCGCCGACGCGCCCTGCTGCGCTCCAGTCTGCCGGGGGGCGGCGGCCTGGTGGGCCGCCAGGGCCGCGGCCGCCGCGATCGCCTCCCGGTCGCTCGAGCTCAGCGCGGCCGTCAGGCGCGCCTCGACCCAGGGGACCAACCACCGGGTGTGGAACTCCCCCGCCAGGAAGTCCGGGTCGCGAGCCAGCATGGAGGCCAGGGGGAGGGTGGTCGACACGCCGCCGATCGCGAAGGCCGCCGCGGCGGCCGCCCACCGCTCGACCGCCTCGCGCCGGTCGCGCCCCCACACCGCCAGCTTGGCCAGCAGCGAGTCGTAGTACGGGGTGACCACGTCCCCCTCGGTGAGGGCGGTGTCGACCCGCACGAAGGGGCCCCCCGGCAGGCGGAGGCCCGCCACCCGCCCCGTCGAGGGCGCGAAGCCCATGAAGGGGTCCTCGGCGTTCACGCGCAGCTCGATCGCGTGTCC
>JAWLGW010000292.1:0-7277 GCA_041690735.1 Planctomycetota bacterium | reverse complement strand
TTCCAGGACTCGGCCCAGTAGGGCCCGAGAGAGCTGGCGGGTCGGCGCCGCTGGGGCCCGAGGGCCTGCGGCGCGAGCCGGGGGGTGCGCAGTCGAGGATGCAGATCGCGACGCCCCTCGGTAAGGTGGAGCGTTGGGTCCGAGGGGCCCGGGGGAGCTGCGCGCTCCTTCGGCTGGGGTCGGATCGACTGTAGGCAGGGGCCGTGGCCGACGAGCGGTATCACAAGATCCTGGGCATCGAGCCGGCCGACGAGATCCCTACGTACTACGAGCTGCTCGGGATCGATCGCGATCAGACCGACCCCGACGTGATCGAGAAGGCCTACAAGACCCAGATCCGCAAGGCGCAGGAGATCCGCACCTCCAAGGACAAGGGCTTCCTCGAGTTCCTCAAGGAGGAGCTGCGCACCGCTCGCCGGACGCTGGTCGACGCGCAGAAGCGGCAGGCCTACGACGAGTCGCTCCTCGCCGACACGGTGGCCTCGTTCAAGGAGTTCGTCCAGCCCCTCATGGCGCTGGGGCGGATCTCCAAGAGCGTCCTCGACACCATGATCGCCAAGGGCGTGTCCGACGGGCTGTCGGAGGAGCACGCCCTCAAGGTGGTGGAGGAGACGGCGGCGGCCAACGGGGCGGTGGTCGAGACCGAGGAGGCGCCCCCTGCCCCCGCGCCGGCGCCCGAGGTCGAGGAGGAGGAGCCCTTCGACCCCGCTGGCGTCGAGGATCCGACCTTCGCCGACGAGGCGGACGCGGTCGCTCCCCAGGGGGCGCGGGGCGAGGTGGTGCTGCGCGCGCCGGAGCGGCGCCCGCCGCCCGAGGCGCCGGCCCGCCCCACGGTCCGCAAGAACGACTTCTACGGCGGGGGGGCCGCCGACTTCTACACGCCCGACGCCGCGACCGAGGAGCCGGAGCAGCCCGAGACGCCGGCCAGCCCCTGGGCGCGCGGCGGAGGGGCCGCGTCCGACTCCCGCGGGGGCGGCGCCTCACCGTGGGCGCGCGGGGGCTCCCGGGCGAGCACCCCCTGGGGTGCCGGAGGCGGGTCCCGCCGGGGCAGCCGCCGGCCGCCGCCGCCGCGCGAGGCGCCCGCCTCGGCGCAGCACCAGCGCGAGCGGTGGCAGGACCAGGCGACGTCGCGGCAGGTCGAGGAGGCGGTGCGCATGTACAACCTCGGCGCCAAGCTGGCCAAGATCGCCGGCGACGTGCACGAGAAGCTGCGCTTCTACTTCCCGCCCGCCAACGGCAAGACCACCCGCACCTACCAGATCGCGGGCGTCAGCTACGAGAAGGTGTTCGAGACCGAGCAGAAGATGCTCCGCGACACCTTGAAGAAGTACGAGGGCGCCCACAGTCGGGCCGCCGCCGCGGCGGGGCCGCTGGCGGACAAGGTCCGCGCCGAGTCGTCCCGGAACATCACCCTGCTCAAGGGCTACCTCGACGAGATGCGGCGCCACAAGCTGCGCCTCCTGGGCGGACTCTCCAAGGCGGAGGAGCTGCGGGCCTGGCAGGAGTTCGTGGGGAGCCACCGCTCGAGCCGCCTCACCCAGACGATCGAGGAGTAGCAGTCAGCGATCAGCGGTCAGCAGTCAGCGGTCCAAGGTCGCTGGCTGACGGCTGAGGGCTGACAGCTGAGGGCTGTAGCGTGGACGGTCGTGAGCCCAAGCTGGTGGTGTGCCTGGAGTCGTTCGGCAAGCGGGTGATCCCGCTGCGCCAGCGGCGCATGAGCGTGGGCCGGGGGAACGACCAGGACATCTGCCTGCCCGACCGCAAGATCTCGAGCGCCCACGCGCTGCTCGAGCCGACGCCCGAGGGGTATCGGCTGCGGGACCTCGGCAGCACCAACGGCACGTACGTCAACGGCCACCTGGTGGAGGGCGTGCAGCAGCTGCGCTCGGGGGACGAGGTGCGCTTCGGCAACACCCGCGTCCTGTACACCTGGGACGACGCCGACGCCATCGATTGGCCGGGGGACTGGCCCGGCGAGCAGGGCCCCGACGACCGGGCGACCGGAGCGGGGAGCGACCTGGCGGCCACCAGCGACCCGGACATCGTGCGGGAGATCGCCCCCCAGACCGTCAAGTTCTCGGTCCGGGACGTCGAGCGGGACCTGTTCGCCAGCGACGAGAGCGAGGTGGGCCTGGCTGGCTTGCAGCGCAAGCTGCAGGTCCTGTATCGGCTGACCGCGCTCACCCGCGGGACGGCGCACGGCTCGGACCGGCTGCTCGAGGAGGCCCTGACCCTGTTGCTCGAGGTGTCGGGCGCCGACCGGGGCGCCTTCTTCCTGCAGCGAGCAGACCAGCAGAGTCCCGACGGCGCGGACCTCGAGGGCGTGGCGATCCGCTCGCGCCGCGGGCGGGCCCAGGCCAAGGGGATCAGCAAGTCGATCCTCAAGCAGGCGGTCCAGAGCGGGGAGGCGATCCTCACCCGCGACGCCATGCAGGACCAGCGGTTCAACGCCAACCAGTCGATCTTCACCAACAACATCCGCTCGGCGCTGGCCGTGCCGCTGCTGGTGGGGGACGAGACGCTGGGGGTGCTCCACCTCGACAAGCGCTCGGTGCGGCGCCCCTTCGACCAGGAGGACCTGCAGCTGGCGGTGATCGTGGGGCAGCAGGTGGCGGCCGCGGTCGCCAACGCGCGCCTGTTCGAGCAGATCTCCCGGGCCAACGAGGAGCTGCAGGAGGCGCGCGACGAGATCCTGCGCTGGAACCAGGAGCTCGAGCACAAGGTGGCCGAGCGCACCGCCGAGGTGCAGGCGCAGGCGCAGGAGATCGCCGAGCTCAACCGGCAGAAGGACCAGCTGCTGGGCATGGTGGCCCACGACCTGCGCACCCCGATCGCCGCCATGCTGGGGTTCGCCGAGGTGGCGCTGGCCGGGCTCGACGCCGGGATCGACCCCGACAGCACCCGCGAGGACCTGGGGGTGATCCGCACCACCGCCCAGGAGATGAGCGACCTGCTCAACGACCTCCTCGACGTGTCGCGCCTCGAGGCGGGCAAGGTGTCGATCGACCCCCGCCCCATGGACCTGGCCGCCATGATCGAGGCCGGGCGCCGGCGCTACGAGGTGTGGGCGCAGGGCAAGGCGATCGGGCTGCACATGTTCCTGCCCGAGGGGGCGCTGCGGGTCCAGGCCGACCCCAAGCGGGTGCAGCAGGTGCTCAACAACCTGATCAGCAACGCGATCAAGTTCAGCAGCAAGGGGGGCACGATCACCCTCGCCCTGCGCCGCTCCAAGGAGCGGGCGGTGGTCTCGGTGGCGGACACCGGGCAGGGGATCGACCCCCAGGACCTGGACCGGATCTTCGTCTCCTACGAGCAGGCCAGCGCCCGGGCCACCGCCGGCGAGCACGGCAGCGGCCTGGGCCTGGCGATCGCCAAGAAGCTGATCGAGGCCCACGGGGGCGAGATCTGGGTGGAGAGCGACAAGGGGGTCGGCTCGCGCTTCTCCTTCTCGTTGCCCCTGGCGGAGGAGGAGTAGTGTTCGACTCGATCCGCAAGGCGCTGGGCAAGGACGAGGGCGACCGGGAGGGGCTGGAGGCGGAGCTGGCCCGGGTGCGGGCCGCCATGGCCGAGCGGCAAGAGCAGCTGGAGAGCAAGCGCGAGGGGCGTCTGCAGGCCCTGTTCCCCCAGCAGCCCGTCGCCGGCGCGGCCGAAGGCCGCTACCCCGGCCTCGACCCGGTCAACTTCGAGGAGGGCGAGCAGCAGAGCTGGTTGGTGGGGGCCGCCACCGGGATCATCGACAACTTCCCCGGCAGCGAGGCGCTCCTGTCGCAGCTCGACGCCACCCTGGAGGCCTTCTGCGACGCCAACCACTACCGCGTCGACGGGGAGGGTCCCTACGGCGAGCTGTCGGTGTGGCGGGGCGAGATCCTGCGCTGCTGGGACCTCGCCGACCTCGACGTGCCGGTGTACGTGGCGAACGGCGGCGGCTCGAGCGTGCTGGGCTGCAAGCGGCCGCTGGTGGTCCTCGACCGGCTGACCCTCGACGGGCTGGAGCCCGACGAGCAGCGCTTCCTGCTGGCGGCCAGCCTGGGGCACGTGTTCTTCGGGAACCTCAGGATCTTCAGCTTCTACCGGCTGATGGAGATGCTCGACAAGCTGCCCAGCTTCGCCAGCTACGTGACCCGGGGCCTGGGCATGATCCCGGGGATCGGCAACACGATCGCCCGGGGGATCGAGCTGGCCCGGCTGCTCAACAACCAGGTGATCCGCAAGACCAACCTCGTGATCGGCCAGCGGCAGCACGTCCTGTGCGACCGCCTGGCCTCCCTCGCCATGGGGGGCAGCGAGGCCGCCTTCCACTACCTGGCCCGCCAGGCCCTGGGCGGGGCTCACGCCACCGAGCCCGCGGTGCGGGCGCGCCTGGTCGAGCAGGGGCGGGCCGTTCACGATCGGTTCGAGCAGGGGCAGGTCGACCTGGCGATGATGTCGGTGCTGGGCCCCGACAAGCCGTTCGCCGCCCTGCGGGCCTACAAGCTCGACGCCTGGAGCTCCTCGGAGCGGGCGCACAAGATCGCCGCCGGCTGCTACGTGACCCGCGAGGAGCTGGCGGCCTACCGCAAGAGCCACCACGCCCTGGAGCAGGAGATCCGCTACCTGGAGGAGCGCCTCCTCAAGCTCCACGAGCGGGAGACGAAGCTGCGCGCGCAGCTGGGCGGCCTGGGCGAGGCGGCGGAAGAGGACGTCGCGGGGCTGTAAGGTGTAGAGCCCTCGCGGCTCACGAGCAAGCGAGAGCAGCTGCCGCCGAAGGGCGGGTCGGTCCTTCGGTCTCGTTCGGCGGCGTTCGATGCGACGCCAGGGAGCAGCCGTTCGAGCGACAGCTCCTGGCCGCGATGGGGTGCTTGCTGGCAAGGCGAAGCCGCGCGCGGCTACTGAATGAGACCGCCGCCTTCTTCGCTCTGGATGGTGGCTCGCTCTTCGGTGCTGTCGAGCTCGCGCTCCTCGCCTCGCTCCGAGGCGCGCTCGCCGCTCTCCTCTAGCCGCTCGAGCTTGGTCTCGTCGCGGGCCTCTTCCCGCGCCTCGCTCCGCTCGTCCAGCTCGTCGATCGACGCGTCCAGACGCGCCTCACGACCGGCGTCCTCACGGTCCTCCCGCAGCAGCCGCGCCTCTTCGGCGTCGTCGGCGCGATGGCCTTCCGTCGTCCGGTCGAGCGATGCCGACTTGCGCCGCTCGTCGCGCTCCTCGCGGTTGAAGCGGCCCTCAGGGTCCTCGCGCTGCTCGGCGAACCCAACCCGCTCGCCCAGCTGGCCGAACCTCACCCGGTCCTGCTGGTACTTCGCCAGCTCGACCTGGTCCTCGAAGACCTGGTCGCCCTTGGGATCGGCCAGGCGGGGGAAGCGGATCCGCGCGAACTGGGCGTCCTTGCGGGCCAGGGTCCGGGTCGCCAGGACGGCCTGCACCGCGTCGCCGGCCCGGTCGACGGCGCGGGAGACCCGCGCGTAGACCGAGGCCCAGTGGCCGCGGCGGGCGGCGAGGAAGCGGCGCTCCTCTTCCCGGTCGCCGATCGGGTCGTCGATCCGGCGGACGTGGGCGCTGGCCAGGAACGCTTCGCGGGCGTCGCCCACGGGGTCGTCCACCCGGTCCAGCACCGCGTAGCGGGCGTTGCGGTGGGCCAGCTGCTCCGGCCACTCGGCGCGGCTCGCGATCCGGGCCGGTCCTGCGGCCGGTCCTGCGCCCGGTCCATCGGCATACGCCGCGGAGGCGCTCAGCGCCGTCAGCAGCGCCCCGAGGGGGACAAGCGCAAGCAGGATCGTGAGTTGTGTGGGCCGAGCGTGCATGGTTCAGTCTTTAGATCGAATCGCGTTCCAAGCCGTTCCTGGGGTAAGTCCTTTGTCTCCAATCGCTGCCTGCCAGCCCTCCGGCACCCGCTCCGAGCGGGCGCCAACAAACCGGCAGCGCCTAACTCCCCTTGCGGTCGCCTCGCTTGAGGCGAATCTCCTCCAGATACATGCGGGCCCGCTCGCCCATGCGTCCGTCGTCCTGGTGGACGCGGAGGAAGCGGTCCAGGTAGTCGTAGCTGCGGGCGAACTCGCGCAGGTCGTACTCGACCAGGCCCAGGTTGTAGAGGGCCACCGCGTTGTTCGGCTCCTGGGCGAGCACCTGCTGGTAGGCCTCGCGGGCCTCCTCGAGCATGTCGCGCGCCAGGTAGGCGTGGCCGAGGTTGAGCTGCGCCGGCACGTACTGGGGCACGATCGCCAGGCACTTCCTGTACTCGGCGATCTCGAGGTCGTACTGCCCCTTGTGGTAGTAGCAGATCCCCAGCTTGAAGTGCGCCTTGTGGAACAGGGTGTCGTGCTGCAGCGCGAGCTGGAACTCGCGGATCGCCTCGTCCACCCGGCTGGGGTCGTGCAGGAGCTTGACCCCCTGCAGGTAGAAGCCCCGCGCCCGGTGGGCAGCTTCGGGGTCGTGCTCGGGACGCGCGAGCGGGTCCGCCGCGCTGGCGGGCGGGGCCCGCGCGGTCTGGCTCACCCATTTCTCCTCCGACCGCTCCTCCGCGCGATCGGCGGTCCCCTCGATCGGGGCAGGGGGCGACTCGGGCGTGGCGGCGGGCTCAGGGCCCGTCGCGCACCCCAGAGTCAGCATGGCGAGCAGGGCGGCGAGCGTCCTGACGTCGTTTCGCATGGCTGAACTCCGATGGGCGATGGATCCGTGAGCCGTCCTCAGACTAGACAGCTCCGCGGTCCGGTGCCAGGTCCAGAGTATAACTCCCCTCGAAGGGGCAGGTTGCGGGTCAGGAGCCCTGACGGCGCTGCAGCTCTGCCGCGAGCAGGCCGGCGTGCTGCGCGTACCGCTCGGCGCGCGCCGTGGCCGTGGCGCGCAGGGTCGTCACGGTGGTCAGGCGGGTCGCGATCCGGGGCAGGGTGCGCTCCAGCCCCGGGAGCAGGAACCGGGCCCGGACCCGGCGCAGGCGCAGCACCCGCTCCGTGAGGGCCTGCTCGACGGGTGCCAGGCGCTCGGCCCACTCGGTCATGCTCGCCGCCAGGAGCTGGGCCTCGCGCAGCGTGAACTCGAGGTCCTCGAGCGAGCCGATCTCGCCGGGCTGGCGGAGCGGGAGGGGCGGGCCCAGGGCGCCCCGCTCGAAGGCGACCGCCTCCAGGTCGGCGACCCAGTCGAGCAGCGCCAGCGCCCGCCGACGCTGGGCGAGGGTGCTGCCCGGCGCCTCTAGCAGCGCCAGGGCGAACGGGGGGGTCCGATCGATCGCCACCAACCGCGCCGCCACCAGCCCCAGCTCGGCCGCCTGCAGCCTGTGGTACCCGCGCGCCAGGTGGCGGCTGGCCTCG
>JAWLGW010000291.1:0-7289 GCA_041690735.1 Planctomycetota bacterium | reverse complement strand
CTTTCGGCGCCCTTGGACACCTACGGGCGCGCCCTCGCCGTCGCCCCCAGCAACGAGGAGGCGCAGCGGGGGCTCATGGAGACGCAGGCGCTGCGCCGCGACACCCGCCGGGTCGGCCGCCCCGAGCCAGGGGAGTGAACCCGCCCCGACCGCGGCGCGTACGGAGCGGGTGCCGGTCCGGGGCGTCATGAGCGGCGGCGGAGGGGGGCGTCAGTCCACGGGGCCGGTCAAGGTCGCGCGGATCATCGCCCGCCTCAACCTGGGCGGCCCGGCGCGCCACTGCCTGCTGCTGGGGGAAGGGCTGCGGGCGCGGGGCTACGAGACGCTGCTGCTCACGGGCGAGCTCGCGCCCGGGGAGGCGCCGCTGGAGGCGGAGGCCCCTTCGCCCGCCCCTGCCGGCGCCGCCGGCGCGGACCTCCCTCCCTTCCGCATGGAGCGGATCCCGGGGCTGGGGCGGGCGCCCAGCCCCCGCGACGACGCGCGGGCCTTGCGGCACCTGGTGCGGGTGCTGCGCCGCGAGCGGCCGGCGATCGTGCACACCCACACCGCCAAGGCGGGCGCGCTCGGCCGGCTGGCCGCGCGGCTGGCGGGGGTGCCGGCCGTGATCCACACCTTCCACGGGCACGTCCTGGCGGGCTACTTCTCGGCGCCGGGCTCCCTGGCAGCGCGCCTGGCGGAGCGCGGCCTCGCTCGCCTCACCGACCGGATCGTGACCCTGTCGCCGGCCCTGCGCGACGAGCTGGCGGGGCGCTATCGGGTGGGGCGGCGCGAGCAGTACGCCCTGGTGCCGCTGGGGCGGGACCTGGCGCCGTTCCGGACCGCCGCCAGGGGCGCGCTGCGCGGCGAGCTCGGCCTCCCGCCGGACGCCCTGGTGGTGGTGGGGGTGGGGCGGCTGGTGGCGATCAAGGACGTGCCCACCCTGGTGCGGGCCTTCGCCCGCCTGCGGGCCCAGCTCCCCGCCGCCCACCTGGTGCTGGTGGGGGACGGCGAGGAGCGCGGCGCGGTGGAGGAGGCGGTGCGCGTCGAGGGGGTGGCCGAGGCGGTCCACCTGCTCGGCTGGCGGCGCGACCTGCCGGCGATCCTGGCGGACGCCGACCTGCTGGCGCTGTCGAGCAGGAACGAGGGCACGCCTCTGGCGATCGTGGAGGCCTTCGCCGCGGGCGTGCCCGTGGTGGCGACGCAGGTGGGCGGCGTGCCGGACATGTTCACCCGCCGGACGGGCCCGCCCGTCCGCGGCTCCTTCCTGCCCTGCGCCGAGGGGGTGCTGGTGGCTCCCGGCTGCCCGGCCGCCCTCGGCCACGGCATGCAGTGGCTGGCGGAGGACCCCGAGCGCCTGCGGCTGGCGGGCGAGGCCGCCCGCGCCGCCTGCGCCCGGTGGGACGCCCCGCGCCTGCTCGACGACGTCGCGGCCCTGTACGCCGAGGTGCTCGCCGAGAAGGGGCTGTCGGCGCCGCGCCCGTATCATGGGCCGCCGTGACGGCGCTCCCCCAGGCCATGGTCCTGGCAAGCTCCCCCTCCCTGGCCAGCTCCCTGGCCAGCTGGCTGCCGCCCGGCGTCCGACCCGCCCACGCCGTGGCGTTGCTGGGGGCGGCGGCGGCGGGGCTCCTGCTCACCCGCGCGGTGATCGCGCTCGCGCCGCGGTTCGACCTGGTGTCGCGCCCCAGCGGCGAGCGCCACTCCACCCGGCCGGTGCCGCTGGGGGGCGGGGTCGCCCTGCTGCTCGCCATGGCGCCCGGCCTCGCGTGGGCCTCCCTCGACCTGTTGGTGGGCGCCTGCGCCGTGTTCCTGCTGGGGCTGATCGACGACCGGCGAGCGCTCCCCCCCGCCGCCAAGCTGGCGGGGCAGGCCCTGGCGGCCGGGTGGATGCTCGCGGGCCCCCTCGACCCGGGGCCGCCGCCGCTGCTGCTCGAGGGGCCCGCGGCTCTGGTGGGGCCGCTGACCCTCGCCTGGTACGTGGGCATGGCGAACTCGGTCAACCTGCTCGACAACATGGACGGCAGCGCGGCGGGCGTCAGCGCGGTGGCGGGGGGCGTGATCGCCTTGCTGGCGGTGGGCGGAGCCGCGCCCGACCCGACCCTGGCGGTCGCCGCCTGCGCCTTCGTGGGCGCGGCCCTGGGCTTCCTGGCCTTCAACTTCCCGCCGGCGCGGGTGTTCATGGGCGACGCGGGCAGCCTGCCGCTCGGCTTCGTGCTGGCGGGCTTGACCGTGCGCCTGCCCGAGGTCGGCGGGGTGGACGGGGGCGCGCACGGGGCCGCGGGCGGACCGGAGGCGGTGCGCGACCTGGTGGTGGCGGCGCTGGTGCTCGGCATTCCCCTGTTCGACACCGCCCTGGTGTGGCTGGGGCGGCGCGCGGCGCGCCGGCCGTTCCTGCAGGGCGGGCGGGACCACGTGGCCCACCGCCTGCTCGCCCTGGGGTTGAGCGAGCGGCGCACCTGCCTGGTGCTGTACGGGGTCGCGGCGGCCCTGGGCGGCGCCGGGATCGCGGCCGCCCGCGGCGACCTCGGCACCGCGGTCACCACCTGCGTCGCGGGCGGGCTGGCCGCCGTGTTCGCCGGTGTGTTCCTGGGAGACGTGGCGGTGTATCGGACGCCCGAGGGCGACGCCCTGCTGCCGGGCCCGGCGGGCCGCGGCCGCCTGGCGGTGCTCCTGGTGGAGGGAGCGGTGGACGCCCTGGTGCTCACCGCCGCCTGGCTGGGCGCCTACGCCCTCCGGTTCGAGGGCGTCGCCCTCCCCGACACGGGTCAGCCGGCGCTCCCCTTCTACCTGTACGCGAGCGCCCTGCCGGCCCTCCCCTGGGTCCTCGCCTGCAAGCTGGGCGCGCTGATCGCCTTCGACCTGTACCGCGGCTTCTGGCGCACGGTGCGGTTCGAGGACGGGGTGGCGCTGGTCAAGGCCCTCAGCCTGGCCACCCTCCTGATCGTGCTCGGGGCCACGGTGTTCGACCGGTTCGAGAACTACTCCCGCGGCGTGATCGCGATCGACTGGCTGCTCTCCCTGGCAGGCGTGCTGCTCACCCGCTCGGTGCTGCGGCTGCTGCGCGACAGCCTGGGTCGCCTGGCGGGCACGCAGCGCGCGGCGCTGCTCGCGGCGCCGGGCCTGCGCCCCCTGGTGGACCTGGCGCTGACGGGCGACGAGCGGTTCGAGGTGGTGGCCGAGGTGCCGCCCGGCGACACGGCGGCCGTGCTGGCGGCGCTGACGGCGGCCGAGGTGGAGGTGGTGCTGGTGGCGGTCCCCCTCGCCGAGGAGGACCCGCTGCTGCGCGCCCTCCTCGGCCGGGGCTACCGCCTGCGGCAGGTGAATCTGACGGTCGACTGAAGGGCGCGCCCTTCAAGCCAGCAGGCTCACGAGCGCGGCCACGGCGGCCCAGCGGATCAGCCAGCACAGACCGAACAGCAGCGCCGACGCCGCGAAGTGCATGCGGAAGAACCAGGCCAGCAGGCCGAACCAGGCTCCCCAGGCCACGAGCACGCCCGCCAACGCTCCGGCGAGACCGCCGATCGCCGCGAAGGTCAACCCCCCCAGCACCGAGGGGAAGGTGGCCGCGGCGCTGAGCTTGGCCAGCGCGGGCCCGGCCGGTCCGAAGTCGGTCTTGAACACCACGGCGCCCGCCACGAAGGCGGCGGCGATCACCACCAGGGCGTCGAACCCCCACCGCACCAGGCCCGTGGTGCCGGTCGCCGCGACATGGATCAACAGCGCGCTCAGGGCGAGGCCCAGCGGCAGGGCGAGCTCGCGGGCCGCAGCCGGGAGCGGCCCGGCGGGCGCGGTCCGCTGCAGCCCGCGCCCGCCGCGCCCGCTCTCCCGATCGAAGCCGCACCGCAGGCAGCGCGAGGCGTCGGGGTGGCCGGGGCTGCAGCACGCCGGGCAGGCGGTCAGGCGCGGCGGCGATCGCTCCTCCCGGCAGGCGCGGGCCTCGAAGGGCTGCCGGCAGCGCCGACAGCGGATCTTCCGCCCCAGGTGCTGCGGCGCCACCTTGCCCCGGGCGCCGCAAGGGCACTCCACTCGCACCTTGGTCTCGGGGATGGCTTCGATCACGCTCATCGGGTCGCTCTCCTGTTCTCCTCGGCGCCGTGCTGGTATGGCGACGGTAAGAGACCGTGCGACCGGCTTCGATTACGTAGTCTGGTCCGCTGTGGAATGACTTATCGGCGGCCGCTTCGGCGGACGATCCGCTCCTCGGGCCGGCGCGTATATCGGGGCGAAGGGGGCGGGGCCTTGCCCGCGACGCTGGACGAGCGCGAGCTGATCGAGCGGTCGCTGAGCGGCGATCGGGAGGCGTTCCGTGTGATCGTCCTGCGCTACCAGGGGCTGCTGGCCGAGGTGGTCCTGCGCCAGACGGGGGACCGGAGCGCGGTGGAGGACCTGGTGCAGGAGGCGTTCTTGCGAGCCTACGGCGCCCTCGACCGGTTCGACCCCCGCTTCGCCCTGTCCACCTGGCTGGCGCGGATCGCCCTCAACGTGGCGCGGGATCAGGGCCGCCGCCGGCAGGTGCGCGAGGCTGGGCTGGAGCGGCTGGCGGTTGCCCCGCCGGGCGCGGGGGGCGGCGAGACGCCGGACGAGGCGGTGGCGCGCCGCGAGGCGGCGGCGCAGGTGGAGAAGGCGCTGGCCACCCTGCCGGTCGAGCAGCGCGAGGTGGTGGTGCTGTCGGTGTGGGGCGGCCTGAGCCAGCGCGAGATCGCCGCGGCGCGCGAGGTGCCGCTGGGCACGGTCAAGAGCCGCATGCGGGCGGCCTTCGCCAAGCTGCGGGACCTGGTGGCGCCGCTCGGCCCAGGAGGCGTGGCGTGAAGAGCTGCGAGGAGGTGCTCGACCTGCTGCCCGAGGTGGCGCCCACCCTGACGGGCGAGGCGCTGGACGTGCGGGAGCACCTGGCGCTGTGCGCCGACTGCGCCGAGGCGGCGGAGGCGCACCTGCTCACCCTCGACGCCCTGCGGAGCGGCGCCAGCGCTGCCCCGGCGCTGGGGCCCGACTTCGCAGACCGGGTGGTGGCGGCGTTGCCGGCGGGCGGCGGGGGCGTCCGCCGCGGGCTCCTGAGGCAGTGGGCTCCGCGGGCGGCGGCCGCCGCTGCGCTGTTCGCGGCCGGCGTGCTGGCGGGGCCCGCCCTGCGCCCCCAGCCCGACCCTGCGACGGCTCACCAGGAGCCGGCGCGCATCACGCCGCCGCGGGCGGAGCAGGTCCCCGCCGCGCCGGTGGAGACCATCCAGCCCGCGGGCGTCCCGATCGCCGCCGCGGACTACGAGGCGGATCCGCTGCAGGCCTACGTCAGCGAGGCCAGCCTGGTCCTGGAGGCGGTGCACGACCTCGACGCCTCGGACCCGCGGGCCCTCGACCTGCTCGCCCGGCACGTGCGCGCCCGGGCTTTGGTGGAGACCGGCGATCGGCTGCTGGTGGCCTTCGGGCGCGCCGGCGAGCGGCTCGAGCCCCTCGAGCCGTTGATCCGCGGCACCCAGCTGATCCTGCGCAAGGTGCGGCGCGCCGACGCGGACGCCGGAGGCCACGCCGCCTGGACCCTGCGCCGGGAGGTCGAGGCGACCGGGATCCTCGACGCGTACCGCGACCTGCTCACGGCGCAGCCCGTCGCCGGCCCGACGGCGGAGGACCCGCTGTAGCCCGCTGAAGACCCTCACGCGAGGCGCGCGCCTCGCCGACCCCATTGCGCGGACTCGCTCCGCGGAGGAGAGCGCTCATGCGCGGCCGTCTGTTGCTCGGATTGATCCTGGCGGGAACGACCCCCGCCTTCGCCCAGGAGGCGCCCCCAGCGCCCCCGCCCCCGGCTGCGCCGCAGCCCGCGCCGGACGCGCGGCTGTTCGCCGACGCCACCCTGCGGATCCACCGGGGTGAGTTCACCCAGGCCCTCGCGCTCCTGGAGCGACTGCAGCGCGAGTTCGCGGACAGCCCTCTGCGGGACCAGGCGACCTTTTGGCGCGGCCACTGCCTGGAGGCGCTGGGGCGGCTCGAGCAGGCGCGTGAAGTGTACGAGCGGCTGGTGGCCGGCGGCAGCGGCTGGGCCCAGGACGCCCGCGAGCGCCTGGGTCGGCTCGCGTCCAGCGCCCGTCCCGCCGAGCGTCCCGACGAGCAGGTGCTGACGCTGACCAACGGCGACCGCGTGTCGGGACGGATCGTCAGCGACGACGGCGGCGGAGTGGTGCTGGAGGCGGCGGGCACGCGGCTGCGGCTGCCGCACGGGCTGGTGCTGTTCGGTCCCGGGGAGGGCCCGGGGACCTTGCTTGCGCGTCAGGACGCGGAGGACGAGGCCGAGGACGTGCGGGTGATCGAGAAGGTCAACCCCGACGGCAGCCGCACGATCACCACCATCCGCGAGCGGGACGGCAAGAAGATCGTCACGGTGGAGACGGTGCGCGAGGGCGAGGGCGCGCAGGAGCGGCGGCGGCACCGGTTCCGCCTGGAGGAGCTCGGCGAGGGCCTCGAGGACATGGAGCGCAAGGTGCGCCTTCGCCTGCGCAAGCTGGGCGAGGTCGACGAGGAGCTCGAGGAGCTGTCGGGCGAGCTCGAGGAGCTGCCCCGGGAGGTGCGCGAGAAGATCGAGCGCGCGCTGCGTGAGGCCCGGCGGCACGTGGACGGCGAGGGCCGGCGCCGGTTCCGCTGGATCGGTGAGCTCGAGGACCGGGCCCGGGAGCAGGCGCGTCGGCAGGCGGAGCACGCCCGCCGGCAGGGCGAGCAGGCGCGGCGTCACGTGAAGGTGCTGCGCGACCGGGTGTACCACGTCGAGCCGGGGGAGCACGACGTGCTGTTCTTCCGCGGCTTCGGCGGCGAGGAGGGGACGACGGACCGGGTGTTCCTGCGCAACGGCGACCGCTTCTCGGGGACGGTGAAGCGCGTCGACGAGGCGCACGTGGTGATCGAGACCGACTACGGCACCGTCGAGGTCGACCGCGACAAGGTGGAGCAGATCCGCTTCAAGGGGCCGCAGGTGGCCTTCCTGGGGATCTCGCTGGCGCCCGCCGCGGGGGGCGGGGTGAAGGTCGACGCCGTCCACCCCGGCACCCCCGCCGAGCGAGCGGGCCTGCAGGCGGGCGACGTGGTCGTCTCCTTCGGCGGCCAGCAGGTGCAGGACCCCGCGGCGCTGACGCGGCTGATGCGGGACCGCAAGCCGGACGAGCGGGTGACCCTCACGGTTCGCCGGGGCGAGGGCGAGGCGGCGCAGCAGGTGGACCTCGAGGTCGAGCTCGGCGGCAAGCCGCACCAGCCGGAGCGGTGGCAGTTCCGTCTGCCGGCGCCGCCTGCGCCGCCGCCGCCGGGCCCCCCCCCCCCCCCCCCCCCCCCACCGCGGG
>JAWLGW010000290.1:0-7301 GCA_041690735.1 Planctomycetota bacterium | reverse complement strand
GAGGAGACCAGCCCCAAGCTGGCGGGCGCGCTGAGCCCGCGCCTGGGGCACGCCCTGGCGGAGGCGGTGGTGGGGGCGCTGCGGGCCGCCGCCCCGGCCAGCCGCGACGCGGCGAGCGCGCCCGACCCCGCGACGTCGCAGATGTGCCCTCCCGCTACAGCCCGGTAGGGAAGGTCTCGGGCAGCTCGCCCCGGTCCCACTCGGCGGTCCGCTCCAGCGGGATCACGGCGGTGGTCTCGTCCACGTGGATCAGGGCGTCGAACTGGCGGCTGACCTGGCAGTAGAAGTAGTGGCTGAGGCGCTCGCTGCGGGGCAGGTAGACGACGCCGATCGCCCGCTCCAGGCGCGGCGACTCGAGGGCCCGCCGCAGCGCGGGGTCGGCGTCGCGGAGCAGGACCCCGAAGGCCCGCAGGCGCCGCTCGTGGGCGACCTCGTGCAGCAGCGCCTCGATGCTGGTGGGCAGCGCCGGCCGCACCCGCTTGCGCTCGGCGGGCCCACCCCACTCGGAGGCGGCCGTCACGGCGCCGTGGTGGGTGGTGAACCCCACCAGGAAGGCCCCCTCGCCGTACCGCTCCCGCGCCAGCTGCCCCACGTTGAGCTCCCCCTGGGCCTCGCGGTCCGAGGCCCGGGCGTCGCCGACGTGCGAGTTGTGCTCCCACACCACGATCCGCGCGGGCCCCTCGCCCTGCTGCGCCAGGTGGTCGGCGAGGTCGTCCAGGGTCGCCGCCATGTGGCGGTCGCGCAGGTTCCAGGTGTTCACCCGTCCCCGGAAGGCCTCGCGGTAGTACTCCTCCGCGTTGCGCACCACCCGCGCGTTCTGCTCGGCGCAGAACCGCTCGTCCTCGGCGGCCAGGCCGTCCCTGGCCACCGCCTCGGCGGCGACCCGGCGCAGGTCGACCAGCTGCTCGATCACCTCCGGCTCGCAGGAGCGGCGCGCCCCCAGCAGCGCCTCCATGCCGTAGCTGCGCGGCCAGCTCTCGTCGGCGTCGGCGCCGACGTGGTCGAAGCAGCCGTAGCGCCGCCTCGCCCGGTCGGCCGCCGCGGGGTCGACCCGCTGCAGGTAGTCGATCACCGCCGCCGCCGAGGCGTGCAGGCTGTACAGGTCCAGCCCGTAGAAGCCCACCCGCTCCTGGGCCCGCAGGGCGTTGTTGTGCGCGCGCAGCCAGGAGACGAAGTCCACCACGTCGCCGTTGCGCCACATCCAGGAGGGGAAGCGGCGGAAGTCGCGCAGCGCCTCGGTGGGCGTCCGGTCCCTGCCCAGCCCGCGCACGAACCGGTTGACCCGGTACGCGTCGGGCCAGTCGGCCTCGACGGCCACGGCGTTGAAGCCGTGCTCGACGATCAGCCGGCGGGTGAGCTCGGCGCGGATCCGGTAGAACTCGTGCGTGCCGTGAGTGGCCTCCCCCAGCAGCACGAAGCGCGCCTCGCCGATCGCCTCCAGCAGCGGGTCGAGCTGGGCGTCGGTTTCGACCGGCAGCGCCGTGTCCCCTACCAGCGCGATCGGGTCGGTCCGCTGGGCCTCCTTCGTCCGGGGCGACTTGACGCGCGGCATGGCGCTCCTCCTCAGCGCTCGGCGGTGGCGACCCGCTCGCGGCTGCGCCGGAGCAGGTCGCGCACCTCCTCGTCGGTGGTCTGGGTGAAGTCCTCGTACCACACGCCCACGCCCCCGAAGAACGGCCCCGGCACCAGCGGGCACACCACCTCGGGCAGCTCGCGCCGCAGCATGGAGAGGGTGTCCAGCGGGGCCACGGGCGCGCCGATCACCAGCCGGGCCGGCTCCTCGGCCAGCACCGCCTGGGCGGCGACCCGAACGGTCGCCCCGGTGGCGATCCCGTCGTCCACCAGGATCACGGTCCGCCCCCGCAGGGTCGGGAGCGGCAGGTCGCCGCGGTAGGCCTTCAGCCGCCGCTGCAGCTCCTCGCGCTCGAGGCGCGTCACCTGCTCCACCGCCTGCTCGGGGGCCTCGATCTGCTGCAGCACTCCCGGGTTGAGCACCCGGTAGCCGGTGCCCGCGATCGCCCCCATGGCGAGCTCGGGCTGCTGCGGCACGCCCAGCTTGCGGACCAGCATGACGTCCAGGGCGGCGCCCAACTGCTCCGCCACCTCGAAGCCGACGGGCACGCCGCCGCGGGGCAGCGCCAGCACGATCGGCGACAGGGCGTGGGACAGGTAGCGGAGGCGCTCCGCCAGGATCCGGCCCGCCTCCCGGCGGTCCCGATACTTGGTGACGTCGCGGCGGGCGTCCTCGGGCTGGGCCATGCCTGCTCCTCCTCCCTGGAGTCCACGACGCAAGCGGTGCGCCTGGCGCGCACCCGGCGCTCCCCCGGTCCCCGCGGGCGCCCGCCGCGCGCCCGCGAGACGGCCCTGTCCCCGGGGCACGTCGCGCCCGTCCGCGGGCGAGGCCTCGCGTGCAGCCGCGGCCGCGCTCCGCTGCGGTAAGGTCCGAGGCATGACTCACCGCGCCGCGCTCCCGCCGCTCCTGTCGCTGTGCCTGCTGAGCCTCGCCCTCGCGGGTCCCGATCGCCCCTCGGCCCCAGCCCCTCCCGAGCTCGACGAGGTCGCCCGGGCGGTGGCCGACGCCGTGTCCGCCCAGGACGCCGCCGCGATCCACAGCCTGTGCAGCCCCGTGGTCCGCGAGGCCCTGCCCCTCCCGCAGCTCGAGGACGTGTGCCGACGGATCGCCGAGGGGCTGGGGAAGGTCGAGCGCCTGGAGCGAACGACCCCGCCCGAGCGCCAGGCGGACTACCTGCTCCACCTCGAGCGGGGGCAGGTCCGGCTGAGCCTCGAGCTCGACCAGGCGGGGCGCATCATGCTGGTGGGCTTCACGCCGCCGCCGCCGGCGCCGCCGCCGGTGACCCGCAGCCGGCCGCTGCGCCTGCCGGTCCGCGGCGAGTGGACGGTGTTCTGGGGCGGCGACAGCCTCGAGGACAACAAGCACCTGACCCACGCCAACCAGCGGCGGGCGGCCGACCTCGTGGTGACCGACGCCGAGGGCAAGAGCTCCCGCGGGAGCGGCGCCCGCAACGAGGACTACTACGCCTACGGCCGCGAGGTGCTGGCCGCCGGCGCCGGGGCCGTGATCACCGTGGTGGACGGCGTGCCCGACAACCGCCCCGGCTCCATGAACCGCTACGCGGCGATCGGCAACGCGGTGCTGGTGGAGCACGAGCCGGGCGAGGTGGCGCTGTACGCGCACCTGCAGCCGGGGTCGATCCAGGTGAAGGTCGGCCAGCAGGTGGCGGCGGGCGACCTGCTGGGGCGGTGCGGCAACAGCGGCAACTCGAGCGAGCCGCACCTGCACTTCCACCTGCAGGACACCCGGGCGCTCCAGGACGGGTGGGGGATCGAGCCGGTGTTCGCCGGGGTGCGGCTCCAGCGGGGAGGAGAGCGCTCCACCCCCCAGCGCTACACCTTCCTGCGCGGCGACCGGGTCGCCCCGGCCGACGGCGAGTGACTGCAGCGCCCGCCGTCGCGCCGCCATGCGCGCGCATGCGCGTGGCGCGGCGCGGGGCTGGGCGGCGTCCGCTATCTCCTGACGCCACCGCAGCGCGCCGGCTCGCGCTGGAGCGGTCCCCGTCTTGCACGGGGCTCCTCGTCACCCACCGAGGAGAGAGACTCATGATCGGACGCACCGCGGCCCTGCTGTATGGGGCGAGCTGTTACCTGCTGTTCCTGGCCACCTTCGTGTACGCCACCCTGTTCGTGGGCGGGCTGCTCGTCCCGCGCACGGTCGACGCGGGCGGGCCGCAGAGCGCCCTGCTGCCGGCCCTGCTCGTCAACGTCGCCCTGCTGGGCCTGTTCGCGGTCCAGCACAACGTCATGGCCCGCCCCTGGTTCAAGGCCCGCTGGACCCGAATCGTGCCCCAGCCGGTCGAGCGGAGCACCTTCGTCCTCGCCACCTGCCTGGTGTTCGGCCTCCTGTTCTGGCAATGGCGCCCGATCGGCGGCGTGGTGTGGGAGGTGACCTCCGTCGCCGGCCAGGCCGTCCTGTGGACCCTGTTCGCGGCCGGCATGGCGGTGGTGCTGATCTCCACCTTCCTGATCGACCACTTCGAGCTGTTCGGGCTCAAGCAGGTGATCGTCCACTTCCGCGGCAGGCCGATCGCCAAGCCGGACTTCAAGCTGAAGTCGTTCTACCGGCTGGTCCGCCACCCCCTCATGCTCGGGTTCCTGGTCGCCTTCTGGTCCACGCCCCGCATGACCGTCGGCCACCTGGTGTTCTCGAGCGTGGTCACCGCCTGGGTGCTGATCGCGATCCGGATCGAGGAGCGGGACCTGGTCGCGGCCCACGGCGAGGACTACCGCGCCTATCAGCGCTCGGTCCCCATGCTCCTGCCCTGGCCGCGCCCCCGCCCCGCGGCCGCAGCCGGGAAGGAGCGCACGCCCGTCGCGGCGTAGGGCGGGGGGGCTTCGCCCCCGAGGCTGTCGCCCATGGGGAGCCGTGGTCGCCCGGAGAGATCGAACACGGAGTATCGACAGCAAACAGAGAATGGGAACAGGGAATGGCTCCGCTGTAGGCACGCAGTTAGATCTCGGAGGACGAGCCGTTCGCTGTTCTCATTGATATTCCCTGTTGATATTCCGTGCTCCTCGCGAGGCGCTCCTCGCATTTTGCGACAGCCTCCCTCCCCCCGTCGGCTGCGTCCTCCCTCGGAGGGCGCGCCGCAGGGCGTTCAACGCCCCCCGGACCTCACTCGCGCGCGTCGTCCGGCGGCGCCGTCGCCGTGGACGCGCCGTCGAAGCGCTGGTGCAGCAGCTCCGCGACCTCCTCGACGTCGATCGGCTTGACCAGGTGGTGGTCGAAGCCTGCCTCCCGGCTGCGGTCCTGGTCCTCCCGCTGCCCGTAGCCCGTGACGGCGATGAGGAGCGCGCGCTTCCCGTCCGGGCGGCCGCGAATGCGCTGGGCCAGCTGCCAGCCGTCGTCTCCCGGCAGGCCGATGTCCGCCAGGACGACGTCGGGGTGGAACTCGGCGAACGCCTCCAGCGCCGCGGTCGCGTCGCCCGCCAGGCGCACCTCGTGCCCCTCATCCTCGAGCAGCAGCTCGATCAGGGCGGCGACGTTCGGCGCGTCCTCCACCACCAGGATCCGTCGCGGCCTGGCGACCGTCCGGTCTTCGGGCTGGCGCTCACGCGGCAGCCGGACGGTGAACGCGGCCCCCTGCCCGAGCCCTTCGCTGGTCGCCTCGATCCGGCCCCCGTGGAGCTCCACCAGGCGCTTGGCGAGCATGAGGCCCAGGCCCAGGCCGCGGCCGCGGGTGGCGCCGTCCGAGGGGCGGGCCCCCTCGAACAGGCCCTCGAGCTGGGCGGCGTCGATCCCGAGCCCCTGGTCGCGGACCCGCAGCACCGCCTCCGCCCCCTCCGAGGCGACCGTCACCTCCACGCGCTTCCCGGCGGGGGTGAACTTGCAGGCGTTGTGGAGCAGGTTGAAGGCCACCTGGTCGAGCCGCTGGGCGTCGCCGATCAGCCACACCGGCTCGGGCGGGAGCCCGACCTCGACCTCGATCCCCTCGCTGCGGGCGCCCGGCTCGATCCCCTCCAGGGCGTGGCGGGCCACCTCGCGCAGGTCCACCCGGGACCGGCGGAGGGTCACCTCGCCGCGGCCGATCCGCCCCACGTCGAGCAGCTCGTCCACCAGCCGCCGCATGGTCCCGGCCTGGTGCTGCAGCGACTCGACCAGCTCGCGCCGCGCCGGGTCGTCGTCGCTCAGCCGGCCCGCCAGCGCCCGCAGGCCGTACGACACGGCCGCCAGCGGGTTGCGCAGCTCGTGCCCGAGCAGCGACAGGAACTCGTCCTTGCGCCGACCCGCCAGCAGCAGGTCCGCCTCCGCCCGCTTGCGGCCGGTGACGTCGCGCTCGGTGGCGGCGACCCCCTGGGCCCGGCCGGCGTCGTCCGTGAGGACGGTGGTGGTCACCCACACGTCGAGGTCCCGCCCGTCGCGGGTCCGGCGCCGGGTCTCGAACGAGCGCCCCTCGCCCCGCTCGGCGATCTGCCGGGCCACCAGGGCGGCCACCTCGTCCCGCAGCTCCGGCGGCGCCAGGTCGGCGACCGACAGGCCCAGCGCCTCCTCGCGCCCGTAGCCGTACATCCGCTCGGCGCCGCGGTTCCAGTCCACGATCCGCCCCTCGAGGTCGAGGAGCATGATCGCGTCGCTCGAGTCCTGCACCACCGCCGCCAGGCGGCGCAGTCCCAGGCTGGAGACCTGCTTGAGCTCGTGGATGTCGACCAGCGCCAGCACCGCCCCCTCGATCTTGTCCTCGCCGGTCTTGAAGGGGCGGATCGTCAGGTGGAACCACCGCCCGGTCTCGTCCTGCACGTCCCGCTCGCGGGGGGTGTTGGTCTCGAGGACCTGCCTGACCTCGTGCTCGATGTCATGGACGTCGAGCCGCGGGCGGAGGTCCCGCAGCGGGCGCCCCTCGTCGCTGGGGATCAGGCTGAACAGGCGCCCGGCCGGGGGGGTGAAGGTGCGGACCCGCAGGTCCGGGCTCAGCATGACGATCGGGATCTCGGTGCTGGCGAGCAGGTTGTTCAGCTCGTCCGCCACCCGCGCCGTGGCGGCGTTGCGGGCCTGCAGCTCGTCGTTGACGGTCGTCAGCTCCTCGTTGCTCGCCTGCAGCTCCTCCTTCGCCGTCTCCAGCTCCTCGTTGGTGCTGAGCAGCTCCTCGTTGCTGGAGAGGATCTCCTCGTTGGCGGCGCGGAGCTCCTCGGTGGAGCTGTCCTTCTCCTCGAGCGTGGACTGGAGCTGGCGCCGCGCCTCCGCCAGCTCCTGGCGCAGGTGCGTGACCTCGGCCGCGGCTTCGGCCGGCTCCCAGCGCGGCGCGCCCCCGCTCCCCCCGACGAGCCGTCGCACCGCCCCCAGGAGGCCGCCGCCCGGGCGCCTCCGGTCGCCTTCGCCTGGCCGCTCGAACAGCACCAGCAGCGGCGGCGTCGGGCCCTCTCCCCGGAGCGGGAGCACCTCTATGTCCACGCCCTCGACGTGGTCGTCGACCCAGGCCGACAGGCCCTCGGCCCGCGCCGGCCTCCCGGTGTGCTGGGCGCCCTCGATCGCCTCGCGCAGCCCGCGCAGCAGGCCCTCCCGCACCATGTGCGGCAGGGCCAGGCTGGCCTCGCCCGAGGCGAGCTTGAGGTAGGGGCCCGTGTCCCCGATGACGTGCACGACCTGCAGCGCGCCGTCGAGGACGCCGCCGCGCGGGCCGTAGCGGTCCCGCAGGACCCGCTCCGCCTGACGCCGCAGGCCCCACCCGTCGCCCGCCTCGAGCCGCCGCGGCTCCTGCGCCGCCGTGGCGTGCGCGTAGGACGGCCGG
>JAWLGW010000289.1:0-7306 GCA_041690735.1 Planctomycetota bacterium | reverse complement strand
CTGCATGCCCTGCTGACCGAGGCCCTGCTGGCCGAAGCCGCCCTGCATGCCCTGCTGGCCGTAACCCTGCTGGCCGAAGCCGCCCTGCATGCCCTGCTGGCCGTAACCCTGCTGACCGAGGCCCTGCTGGCCGAAGCCGCCCTGCATGCCCTGCTGACCGAGGCCCTGCTGGCCGAAGCCGCCCTGCATGCCCTGCTGGCCGTAACCCTGCTGGCCGAAGCCGCCCTGCATGCCCTGCTGACCGAGGCCCTGCTGGCCGAAGCCGCCCTGCATGCCCTGCTGGCGGAAGATCTGCTGCAGGTGCTTGGCGCGGATCCGCTTCAGGTCGCTCCGGTCGATGGAGGTCGTCTGGCCGTCGACCGTCACCTCTTCGGCTTCGATGACGGAGGTGCCGTTGATCTGTCGGATCGTGCCCTGGACCTGGAGGTCGCTGGTTCGCTGCAGGTCGAGGTCCTGCAGGTCGGACCACCGGCCGAGGTCGGCGATGACGATGCCCTGCTGGGTGCGAAGGACCGCCAGGGTGCGGATGTCGTCCTCGTCCTCGAGCTGCTGGTAGCGCATGTCCTGCAGCTGCCCTTGCAGCTGCTGGCTCTGTCCTCGCTGCTGCTGGTTCTGACCCTGCTGCTGAGCGGTGGCGACTCCGCCCGACAGCAGCAGGATCGAAGCGCCCAGGGTGGCGCTCCCGATCGTCATCTTCCTCATCGCGTCTCTTCTCTTCTGCGTGGTTGATCCGCGGTCCGCGGCGCCGGGCCGCGCACTGCGCCGATGTGCTCAGGGCCCGCCCCGCGGGTCCTGCGCTGCGCGCCTGCCACAAGGGGCGTGCCTGCCCGTGTTCAGTCCTGAAGGCGAAGCGCCGCAGGGTGTCAGTTATTTTGTGGAGGGGCGAGGCGCGCGAACTTCCCCCATCGCAGGGTGAGAGTTCGCGCCCCCAGGGGCGGTCGAACACGGCGCGGAGCAGACTTCGGCGCACGGCACGGCGACGGCCCGCGGCCTGCCCGGCCGGCGCGCGCGATCGCGTCGACGCCAGGTGCTTCCGGCGTTGGCAATAGTTGCTGTGTAATTGGGGTGTCCGCGCGCCGCCCCCCGTGCAGGGGGATTCGGACGCGGCGTGGTCGTGGGACGCGGGGCGCGGGGGGGCCGGGCCGGCTGCGTGGCGCGCAGGGTGCCTGCCCCGTGAGGTGTGGTCAACCGGGCAGCTCCGCCGCGCCGCAAGACGCGCGCGGGCAAGCGCTCCTCCAGCTCGCGCTCCCCCGCCAGCCTGTGGCATGTTAGCCGTCCCTCCCGCCGCGGAGGAAAGGACGACCGCTCTCCATGAACCAGCTCCCTCGCGCCGCGATCCTGACCATCGGCTCCGAGCTGCTGCGCGGCGATGGCGTCGACACCAACTCCGCCTGGCTGAGCCGCCGCCTGGAGGGGATCGGCTACACCTGCACCCTGCACCTGTCCTGCCCCGACGACGAGGGGGCGATCGTGGAGGGGCTGGCGTACGCCGTTCCCCGCGCAGACGTAGTGGTCACCACCGGCGGCCTCGGCCCCACCGTCGACGACCTCACCCGCGCGGCGGTGGCCCGCTTCCTGGGGGTGCCGATCGAGACCCACCCGCCTTCTCTCGAGCACATCGCCGCCCTGTTCGCTCGCTTCGGCCGCGAGATGTCCGCCTCGAACCGGCGGCAGGCCGAGCTGCCGCAGGGAGCGCGGGTCCTCACCAACGAGGTCGGCACGGCCCCCGGCTTCGCCGCGAGCGTCGCCGCCACCGGGGGGGGTGAGGTGACGATCTACAGCGTGCCCGGCGTCCCGCGCGAGATGCGCTGGATGTGGTCGACCTACCTGCTGGGGGAGCTCCGCGCTCGCGGCGGGCGCGCCCTCGCCGAGCGCACCTTCCGCACGGTGGGCGTCGCCGAGAGCGTCCTCGGCGAGCGGCTGGGGCCGATCGAGGCGGCCCCCGACGTGGAGGTGCGCTACGCCGCCGAGGAGACCCGCGGCACGATCCGGGTGACGCTGCTGACCACGGCGGGTGAGGAGCGGGCGCAGGCGCTGTGGCTGGAGGCGAAGGGGCTGGTGGGCCATCACCTCCGCTGCCTCGGCACCGACGAGCTCCCCGAGGCGGTGGCGGCCTGGCTGGTGGCGCGGCGCCTGACCCTCGCGACCGCCGAGTCATGCACCGGCGGCCGGGTGGCCGCGGCGCTGACGGCGATCCCCGGCATCTCGAGCGTGTTCGGCGAGGGGCTGGTGACCTACAGCAACGCCGCCAAGACCCGCCTGCTGGGGGTGCCGGCTGACCTGCTGGCGCAGCACGGCGCCGTGAGCCCCGAGGTCGCCGCCGCCATGGCTCGCGGCGCCCGCGACCGCGCCGGCGCCGACCTGGGCCTAGGGGTGACCGGGATCGCCGGCCCGGGCGGCGGCAGCGAGGAGAAGCCGGTGGGCCTGGTCCACCTCGCCGTCGCCGGCCCGGGCGAGGCGGTCGTCCACCGGGAGCGCCGCTTCCCCGGCACCCGCGAGCTGGTGCAGGCTCGGGCCACCGCCGCCGCCCTGGGGCTGATCGCGGAGGTGTGCGAGCAGCAGGCGGGCTGGACGGTGCAGGGGTAGGCCCGCTCTCTCGCCGCGCCCGTGCCCGACGCGGGCCCGTCTTCCGACGGCGCCAGGGCGCCGCGCTCAACGGCGTCAGTCACTCCGCCCGGCGCTGCAGCTCCTCGATCGCCGCCAGCAGCTGCGGGTCGGCCTCCAGCTGCTCCTCCTTGACGGTGTAGTTGCTGCGCACCGGCAGCAGGAGGGCCTGCTGCTCGGTCAGCTTCACCTCGACGTCCGGCTGGACGCCGACCTTGTGGGGCGTGGCGCCGCTGGGGAGGTGATAGGTGGCGACCGTCAGGGCCAGGGCGGACTGGAACGGCTCGAGGGCCATCACCCGCTGCACCGAGCCCTTGCCGAAGGACTTCTCCCCCACCAGCACCGCCAGGCCGTGCTCCTTCAGCGTCCCCGCCAGGATCTCGGATGCGCTGGCGCTGCCGCCGTTGATCAGCACCGCCAGGGGCAGCTCCACCTCACCCCCATCTTTCGCATCGAGGACCTGCGCCTCGCCCGCCAGCCTCGTGCGGGTGGAGACGATCACGCCGCGCTTCACGAACATGTCCGCGATCCGGTGGGCCTGCGTGAGGAGGCCACCGGGGTTGTTGCGCAGGTCGATCACCAGCGCCCGCGCCCCCTTGGCCTGCAGGTCGGCCAGCGCGGCGGCCACCTCCCGGTCGAGGTGCTCGTGCATGAAGGAGCTGATCCGCAGGTAGCCGATCCCTTTGGCGGGCGGCCCCAGCATGCGGTGGGCGGTGTCCTTGACCTGGACCTCGGCGCGGACCACGCTCACCGTGAACGGCTGCCGGTCGCCGCGGCGGATGGTCAGCTCGACCGGCGTGTCCACGGGGCCGCGCATGGCATCGACCGCCTGCTTCATGCTCATGCGGCCGGTGGGCTTGCCGTCGATGGCGATGATCCGGTCGCCGGCGAGGATCCCCGCTCGCTCGCCGGGGGTGCCCTCCATGGGGGTGATCACCGTGAGGCTGCCGTCCCGCTGCGAGACCACGATCCCCACCCCCCCGAAGCTGCCCTCCGAGATCGTGGTCATCTCGCGCACGGCCTCGGGGGTCAGGAAGTGGCTGTGGTCGTCGCCCAGCGCTCCGAGCTGGCCCTCGATCAGGCAGCGGGTCAGCACCGCGTCGGACAGGAGCTGGCGGGCGTCCCACATGTCACGCAGGAAGCCGTACACCTGCCGGAGCATGCGCAGGTAGCTGTCGAAGCTGTCGTCGGTGCTCCCCTCGACCTCCAGCGAGCCGGCGGCGATCCGGAACGAGCGCTCGCCCTCGAGGCTCGCGGGGCCTCGCTGGAAGACCAGCGGCGGGTAGCCGCGCAGGTCGAGCTCGGCGCCGTAGTAGCGCTCGCGCGCCTCGGGCGACAGCTCGCGCCGCAGGAGGTGCTCACGCCGGCGGACGGCGTCGAGCACGTCGACCAGCGTCCGCACCGAGCCCTCGATCAGCTGACGCGGGTCGAGCTCTTCCACGTAGTGCCGCACCACGTGGGCCAGGACGGCCAGGAACAGCCGCTCTCCCTCGCGCGCGTCGTCCACCAGCCGGGGGGTCTCCTTGAGGATCAACCCGTGGGGCACCTCGACGTCGCGGGTGAGGCGCACCTCGAGGCGCGCGGCGCCCCCCGAGCGCAGCTGCAGCGGCTCGACCTTGCAGACGTAGCCGTCCTTGAAGACCACCACCTCGGCCGGGCCTGCGTCGAGCTTGAGCTCCAGGGTCGTGCCGGCCGGCGGGGTGCGACCCACGAACCGCTCCTGGCCCTGGTCGAGGTAGCGGACCCACACCGAGGCGTCCGCCGGCTCGCTGGCGACGGTGAGGCGGACCGCCTCGTCGGGACGCTGGGGCTGGCCCGTGGCCGGGGCGGCGAGGGCCAACAGGATGGCCAGGGTGGGGAGGGCGAGGGCGGGGGCCCGGAGTCGCCGACCGCTGCGGGGGGTCACTGGGATCAATCCCTTCCAGGCCAAGGGCTTACCTGAACGATCCGAGACTGGTCCGATGGTACCCGCGCTCGCCGCTGCGCTCAAGGCGTTCGGGTTCTCCCCGAGGGCGACCGGGCCCCGTTTCGGTCGGCTTGACAGGCGCCGGGCGCCAGCCTAGATTGCCCCCCCGCTGCCGTAGACGTCGGTCTCGGCTGGTCTTAGGGTCTTCTGGCCCGCATTGGCCCCGGACAGGCATCTGACCCAGGCCTCGCCCTCCAGGAAGGACTCCGGCGTGCCCGCCTTCAACACCCGCAAGTCGTTCCTGGGCGTCGGCTGGAAGTTCCCGGTCGACCTCGATCGCCGCAAGGGCGTGGCGATGTCCCAGTTCGAGGAGAACATCGAGGAGTCCATCCTCATCATCCTCGGGACCGCCCTCGGCGAGCGCGTCATGCGCCCCGACTTCGGCTGCGCCGTGCACGACCTGGTGTTCGCGCCCAACAACGCGAACACCCACGGCCTGATCATCTATTACGTCAAGGACGCGTTGAACAAGTGGGAGCCGCGGATCCAGGCGCTCAACGTGAAGGTCGACGTCGACCGCGACGAGCCGAGTCGCATCGACACCCAGATCGAGTACCAGGTCATCGCGACGAACAACATCTTCAACCTGGTCTACCCCTTCTACCTCCAGAAGAGCCCGTGACGCGGCCGCGCCGTTCGGTCTGAGGAGAGCCATGCCCCTCCCGTCGCCCAATCTGGATGACCGGACCTTCGAGCAGATCCGCGACGAGGCCATCCGCCTCATCCCGCAGTACTGCCCCGAGTGGACCAACTTCAACCCGAGCGACCCCGGGATCACGCTCATCGAGCTGTTCTCGTGGATGACCGAGATGGTCCTGTACCGGCTCAACCGGGTGCCCGAGAAGGTCTACCTGAGCTTGCTCGACCTGATCGGCGTCCGGCTGCGCCCCCCGCAGCCGGCCCGCACCATGCTCACCTTCCACCTGGTGGAGGGCTTCGAGGGCGGGACCTGGGTCCCCCGCGGCACGCAGGTGGCCACCGAGCCCAACGAGGACGGGGACAGCCTGGTGTTCGAGACCGAGGAGGACCTGTACGTGGTCTCGCCTCGCCTCGAGCAGGTGATGTCGATCCACCAGGACCGGGTGGCCGACAACACCGAGCGGCTGCAGACCGTGCCGCGCGACCCGTTCGACGCCTTCGCCGGGACCAAGGAGATCGACCGCTACCTGTACCTCTCCGACGCGCGCTTCGGCACCCTCGCCGAGAACGGCACCGTGCAGGTGGTGTTCGAGTGCCCCCGCGCCAAGACCGAGGGCCTGACCGCCCTCCTGGAGTGGGAGTACTGGAACGGCCACCGCTGGCGCGACCTCGACACCGTGCCGGTGTCGCCCGAGGAGGAGGCGGCCGCCACCAAGACCCAGCGCTCGGTCGGGTTCGCCGGGCCGCTGGAGGACATCGCGGAGGGCGAGGTCGACGGCCAGCCCGGCTTCTGGATCCGCGGCCACCTGATCGAGCTGCCGGCGACGGAGGCCGAGACCGTGGTGGGGCGGGTCACCGCTTCGGCCGAGATCCTCAACGAGGGGATCCTGAGCGACATGGTCATGGCCTGCGTGGCGGGCGACGTGTACGTCCCCCTCGACCAGACCAAGACCTTCTACCCCTTCACCGAGCAGCCGGCGACCGAGTCGTGCTTCTACCTGCTCAGCGAGGAGTGCCTGGGCAAGGAGGACGCCCGGATCCTGATCGACCTGGTGCAGGCCGACCCCACGCAGGTGCCGCCGCCCAAGCCGACCGAGAACCTGGTCGTGGCGTTCGAGTACTGGAGCGGCAAGCGGTGGGTGGAGCTGGGGCGGACCACGCCCGAGGGGCCGCCCGAGGGCGTCGGGCACGAGTTCCGCGACTCGACCCTCGCCTTCACCCAAACCGGCACGATCTCCTTCCTGCGGCCCGACGGCATGGTCGAGGTCGACGTCAGCGGCAACCCCGGCCACTGGATCCGGGCGCGGATCCTGCAGGGCGACTACGGCCGCCCGGGCGGCTACGTGGTGGTCGACGGCAACTGGGTGTGGAAGGACGACCACCCCCTGGTGCCGCCGGCGTTCAAGTCGCTGGAGCTGCGCTACAGCCAGGTCCCGTACCCGGTGGAGCGCTGCCTCACCTACAACGACTTCAACTACATCGACCGCAGCGACGTGATCCGGGACGAGTTCCGCACCTTCCAGGCGTTCGAGCCGTTCCGCGAGGAGCACCCGGCCTTCTACATGGGCTTCTCGGGCGCCTTCCCCGAGCAGACGGCGAACCTGTACGTGCGGCTGGAGGAGGCGGCCGAGGACCCGACGGACGTGGTGCTCGAGGAGCCGTTCCCCGAGGAGGCCTCCGAGCGGGAGCGGCGGCGTCGCTCCCGCAAGCCCGACCAGCGCCTGGCCTGGGAGTACTGGAACGGCGAGCGGTGGGCGGACCTCAAGCCGCGCGACGGGACGCACAGCCTCACCCGCTCGGGGGTCCTCGAGTTCCGGGGGCCCGCTGACTTCGAGCCCAAGAAGGAGTTCGGCGAGACCCGCTTCTGGCTGCGCTGCCGGCTGGAGATGGGCAGCTACGCCCGCTCGCCCAAGATCGAGGACCTGCTGCTCAACACCGTGGCCGGGATCCACGCCACCGAGATCGAGCGCGAGGTGCTCGGCCACTCGGACGGCACCCCCGACCAGCGGTTCACCTTCGCCCGCTTCCCGGTGCTGCCGGGCGAGCAGATCGTCGTGCGCGAGCACGAGGTGCCCACCAAGCGCGAGCTCTCCAAGA
>JAWLGW010000288.1:0-7310 GCA_041690735.1 Planctomycetota bacterium | reverse complement strand
GATCGCCCCCATGGGCGGCACCACGGTGGAGACGACGTATCCGCTGCAGATCGCCCCCCTGGCCGGCGGCGGGTTCGGCTGCCTGTGGACGCAGTGGGACGACGGCTACGAGGTCCGGTACGCTCCCCTGCACTTCAAGCCGTGAGCGGCGCTCACCGCTGCGCGAGCGCCGCTTCGTACACCTGCTCCACCCGCTCGGCCTGCACCTCCGGGTCGAACCGCCGCACCGCCGTGTCGCGGGCGCCCTTCGCCAGCCGCTCGCGCAGGGCGCGGTCCTCGGCCAGGCGGACCAGGGCGGCGGCGAGGGTCTCGGGGGTGTCGTCGATCACGAGCCCGTCGTGCCCGTCGGTGACGAGCTCGGGGAGCATGCCGCGGCGGGCGGCGACCACCGGGGTCCCCGCGGCCAGCGCCTCCCGTGCGGCGCGGCAGGAGCCGTCGGTGCCCGGCATGAGGAACACCAGGGCGTCGAGGGCGCGCATGCCGGCCACGTACTCGTCGCCGCGCAGGTAGCCGGGGAACAGGGTCACCTCCTCGAGCCCCAGGCGCCGGACCGGCTCGCGGGCCACCCGCTCCATGTGCGTCCCCCGACCGACCAGGACCAGGCGCAGCTCGGGGTGACGGGCGCGGGCCTGCCGGAAGGCCTCGATCACCACCTCGTAGCGGCGGTGGCGCTGGCTCCCCCCCCCCACGCCGACCACCACCTGCGCGGGGCCGAACCCCCAGGCGGTCCGCAGGTCGGGGAGCTCCCGCCCCGGGTCGAACCGCTCCAGCTCCACCGCCGCGTCGATCAGGTGGACCCGCTGGGGGGAGAGCTCGAACCGCGCCACGTCCGCGTCCAGCGCGGCCTGAGACTGCTCGATCAGGGCATCGACCCGACGAGGGAACAGGTAGCGGTTGCGCAGCCCCGCCTCGAGCGGCGCCGACTCGTGGTTGGTGCGGACCAGGAGGGGCCGGGTCCGGCACCGCCCGGCCGCGATGCCCGCCGGCAGGTGGTCGCCCGTCATGTGGCAGTGGACGACCTCGACCCCCCGCTCGTCCATGAAGGCGGCCAGCCGGCGGGCGTCGCGCCACACCGACAGGGCGCTGAAGTGCTTGGGCAGCTCGAAGGGCAGCTCCACCTCCACCCCGTACCGCCGGCAGGCGTCGGCGATCGTGCCGGTCGCCTCGTGGGGCAGGGGCATGTGGGCGAACACCACCTGGTGACCCCGCCGCTGCAGGTGGGCGGCGAGCCGCACCGCGGGCTCGGCGGGGCCGGTGAGCTTCCAGTTGCTGAACAGGTGGAGGAGCTTCATGCAGGCGGCGCCGGGCCGGCGCGCGAGTGTAAGAGCCGGCGCGGCAGGGGACAAGCGCGCCGCGCGGTTCCTCGATCGCCGTTGCGCTGGCCACGGTGAACGGGACAATGCGGGTCTATGAAGGGCCGGTCTATGAAGGTGGCCATCACCCACGCGCGCCTCGACGCGCCCGATCCGCTCGAGGAGGAGATCTGCGACCTCGTCTCCCGCCTCGTCGACGCGGGGCACGAGGTCCACCTGTTCCGCAGCGGCTGGAAGGACCCGGTCGACCCCCGCGCGCAGGTCCACAAGGTGCCCGACGCCTGGAAGCCGGTGCGGTTCCTCAACCTGCGCGGCTACGACCGGTGGGTCAGCCGCAAGGTGCGGCGCGAGGTGTTCGACGTGGTCCACGGGTTCGGCATGAGCTCGTACCAGGATCTGTGCACCCTCGGCGGCGCCTGCCTGCAGCGCGAGGCCGCGCCGCCTCAGGAGGGCCCGGTCAAGCGGCGCGAGCCCCTGCACCGGCGGCAACTGCGCAGCATTCAGCGGCGCCGGTTCACCCCGGGCAACTTCCACCGGCTGATCGCCGCCTCCGACCTCGCCGCCGAGACCGTGCGGGCGCGGTTCGCGGTCCCCGCCGAGCAGGTGGTCACGCTGTATCCCGGCGTCGACACCGCCCGCTTCCACCCGGACAACCGCGCCACCTACGCGGCCGAGTACCGGGAGCGGATCGTCATTCCCCAGGCCACCTTCGTGATCGCCTGCCTGGCCGACGACTACGAGCGGCTGGGGGTGGACGCGCTGCTGGAGGTGGCGCGCCGCCTCAACGCGCAGGGGGGCCTCCCGGACGGCCGGCCGTTCCGGATCGCCGTGATCGGCGCGGGAGATCCCCACTACGAGCGCGCCCTGGCCGCACACGCCAAGGACCTGGGCGTGTGGCAGCAGATCAAGTTCTACGGCCCCCAGCACCGCCCCGAGCGCTGGCTGGGCATGGCGGACATGTTCGTGCTGCCGGCCCGCTTCGAGCCGGCCGGCCAGCAGGCGCTCGAGGCCATGGCGACCGGGCTGCCAGTGGTCGTGTCGCGGCGCACCGGCGCCGCCGAGCTGATCCGCGAGGGCGAGAACGGGTTCCTCACCGAGCCCGCCGACGCCGCCGCGCTGGTGGAGCGGATCCTCGCCCTGGCGGCCGACCCGGCGCTGGGCGAGCGGGTCGGGGCGGCGGCGCGCGCCACCGCCGAGGAGCACACCCGCGAGGCCGCCTTCGAGCGGCTCATGACGCTGTACGAGGGGGCGGCCGCGGCCAAGCGCACCGTCACGGTGTAGCGGCCGCACTCGACCCGCATGGCCCCTCGGCGGCGCGACGCTCAGCGAGACGGACAGCGGCGAAGGGGACGCCTGCGGGCCCTCGCCACCCTGCTGCCGATCCTGGCTCCCTACCGGAGGCGCTGGGCGGCGGTGCTCCTGCTCACCCTGTCGGTGGCCGCCGTGGACGTCGCCCGCGTCGAGCTGGTGGACCCGCTGCTCGACCAGGTGTTCGCCCAGAGCGGCCGGGCCCCGGCGCTGGTGGCGGACGAGGTCCTGGCCGCGGAGCCGACCGCCGAGGAGGCGAGGCGGATCGAGGCCGCCCGGGCCGCGGTGCCCACGACCTTCGCGCCCGAGCGTCTGCAGGCGCTGATCCGCGACCCGGACCTGGGCGGCGTCACCTTCGTGGCGCCCGAGGAGGAAGAGGAGGGGGTGGGCGGCCTGCTGGAGCGGACCGGGCAGCTGCTGATAACCGCGGCCGACACGATCCCGCGCGAGGCCGAGCCGGCCTGGGAGCGCCTGGCCCACGCCGCCGCGCTCCAGCAGCAGGCCGTGGCCGCCTACGCCGCCGGCGCCCCCACGATCGCCACCGCCCTCTCGCTCTCGGCGCGCGAGGCGGGGCACCAGGCGCGGTTCGTCATGGCCCGCGGGACCCTGTGGTGGGTGTTCCAGTGGGCGCTGCTGCTGGGCGTCGCCTTCGCGGCCCTGACCTTCGTGTCGCTGGTGCTGTCGCGCACCCTCATGGCGCGCGTCCTGCTCGACCTGCAGAACGCCGCGACCGACCACCTGCTGACCCTGTCGGTGAGCACCTTTCAGGGGGCGCAGCAGGGCGACCTGCTCAGCCGGCTCACCTCCGACCTCCACCGCACCTCGCTGCTCACCAACACGGCGCTGGAGATGATCGTCAAGGGGGTCCACCTGCTGGTCCTGCTGGCCTGGGCCGTGTGGACCGCGCCCCTGCTGTCGGTCAGCCTGCTGCTGTTCGGGGCGCCGGTGTTGGGGGCGGCCCGCTGGTTCGGCAAGAAGATCCGCCGCAGCGCCCGGCGGCGACAGGGCATGGCGGGGGCGGCCTTCCAGGCGCTCCAGCAGATGCTGGAGGGGATCCGCGAGGTCAAGGCGTTCCAACGCGAGCCTCACGAGGAGGCGCGCTTCGGGGCGGCGGCTCGCGAGGCCTACCTGGCCCAGGCCGCCGCGGCCCGCGCCCGGGCCGGCTCGCGCACGACCAGCCACCTGATCAACGACCTGACCCTGCCGCTGCTGTTCCTGGCGGGCAGCTGGCTGGTGCTGGCGGGCGCCGGCGTGGCCGGGTCGGGCCCGGCGGGCCTCGGGGCGGCGGAGCTCGACGTGGGTCGGTTCGGCGTGTTCCTGGGGCTGGTGCTGCTGATGTACATGCCGGCCAAGACGCTGGGCGAGGGCTACAACGACCTGCAGGACGGGCTGCCGGCGCTGGAGCGGGTGCGGCACGTGTTCGCGCTGCGCCCCAAGATCGAGGACGACCCCAGCGCGCCGGCGGTGGAGGCGGTCCGCGAGGGGATCCGCTGCGAGGAGGTCTCCTTCGCCTACGACGCGGGCGAGCCCGTGCTGGAGGAGGTCACCTTCACCGCCCCGGCCGGCACCCTGACCGCCCTGGTCGGCCCGACCGGCAGCGGCAAGTCGACCCTGGTCGACCTGATCGCCCGCTTCCACGACCCCACCGGCGGGCGGGTCACCGTCGACGGCCGCGACCTGCGCGAGGTGCGCCTGTCGAGCTACCTCGACCTGCTGGCGCTAGTCCCCCAGGAGAGCTTCCTGTTCAACGACACGGTGCGGGAGAACATTCGTTACGGGCGCCTCGACGCCAGCGACGTCGAGGTGGAGGCGGCCGCCCGCGAGGCGCAGATCCACGAGGAGATCGTCGCCTTCCCCGACGGCTACGACACCCTGGTGGGCGAGCGGGGCTCGCGCCTGTCGGGGGGCCAGGTGCAGCGGGTGGCGATCGCGCGGGCGATCCTCAAGCGCCCGCAGGTGCTGATCCTCGACGAGGCGACCAGCGCCCTCGACACCCAGACCGAGCGCAAGGTGCAGGCCGCCCTCGACGCCCTGGCCGGGCAGGCGACGAGCTTCGTGGTGGCGCACCGCCTGACCACCGTCCGCCGCGCCGACCAGATCCTGGTGCTGGAGCGGGGGCGGATCGTCGAGCGCGGCAGGCACGAGGAGCTGGTCGCGCAGGGCGGCGCCTACGCGGCCCTCGTCGAGCGGCAGCTCGACGGCGGCGCTCGCCCTGACCCTTCGGGAACGCCGGCGGACGGTTAGCGTGTGAGCCCTGTGAAGGAGAGCGCGTGAGCCCCGCCGCGGCCCCGATCGTCACCGACCACCAGCAGCTGGCCCGCCTGCTCGAGCAGGAGAAGGCCGCCGGCAAGCGGGTGGTCATGACCAACGGCACCTTCGACCTGCTGCACGTGGGGCACCTGCGCTCGCTGGTGGGCGCCCGGCAGGAGGGCGACCTGCTGGTGGTGGCGATCAACTCCGACGCCTCGGTGCGCGCCTACAAGGGCGAGCACCTGCCCGTGCAGCCGCAGGACGAGCGGGCCGAGCTGGTCGCGGGGCTGCGATGGGTCGACTACGTGACGATCTTCGACGACCCCACGGTCGACCGCCTGCTGCGCCTCTTGCAGCCCCACGTCCACGCCAAGGGGACCGAATACGACCCGCGCACGATCCCCGAGCGGGAGTCGGTGCTCAGCTACGGGGGCGAGATCGCGATCGTGGGCGACGCCAAGGCCCACTCCACCTCCTGGCTGATCCAGCGGATCAAGGCCCTGCCGGAGTAGGGCTCCAGGGTCCTCAGGGCCCCTTGCGCCCCCGTCGGGCCAGCCGCGCCGCCTTGCGGCGGACGGCGTGGACCAGCGCGTCGGGCTTGACGAGCAGCGGGCGCTGCAGCTCGAGGTAGCGGTCGAGGAACCGCTCCCGCTCGCCTCGGGCGGGCCACTGCAGCGAGTAGTGGAGCGCCGCCAGGTCCTTGACCCGCCACCGCCACGGCGGCCCCCCCTCGCGCCGGGCGACCCGCTCGCAGTCCAGGAGCCCCAGGCCCTCGTCCTCGTGGGCGAACAGGTTGCAGGCGTACAGGTCCCGGTGCCAAAACCCGGCGCCGTGCAGGCGGCCCACGAGGTCGGCCACCGCTTCCACGAGCGCCCGCCGCTCGGCGGAGGCCTCCGGAGGCGGGAGGGCGTCGAGCGGCTCCCCCGCCAGCCGGCCGAGCGCCACGAACGAGCGCCGGCGGCCCCCGTCGTCCGCCTCGCCCGCGGCCAGGGGCAGCGGCGCCCGCAGGCCCGCCGCGCGCAGGGCGAGGAGGTTGTGCAGCTCGCGCGGGCCCGAGAACACGGGCGGGTTCGCCTTGAGGGCCCCCCGCAGCCACACCTCTGCGCGGTGGAAGTCGTACCGCTTCACGAACACCGTGGTCAACACCGGGTCGGGGAGCCGGGCCAGCGCCTTGTAGCGGCCCCGGACCTCGGCCGGTCCGGCGGCGAAGGCGCCCGCGAGGTCGGCGAGGCCGAGCGCCTCGAGGCGCTCGCGGTGCTCGGCGTGGACCCACACCCGCCCCTGGTCGGCGGCGAGGTAGCCCGGCGGCGGCGCGGCGAGGCGGGCGCTCATGCGGCGAGTGTCGCACGGAGCCGGTCGTCTGCCCGGCGCGCGGGCGCCGGCCGCGTACGGCAGGCAGGGGGACCCTCCGAGACGCCTCGCGCGCGACGACCCGCGGAGGGGGCCTCGCGCACGACGGACCGCGGACTGGCGGTGCTGACGAAGATTCGTCATCGTCGGCGTCGAGGACGACGACCCCGTGAAGAAGCCGACGTCAGCGACGAGACGGAAGATCGCGAAGGACTGGATCTCTCACCTTCCCGGCATGGTCGCCTGGAAGCCGTTTCACCTGCTCCGTCGCCACGGTCCAGTCGTGGTCGGGGTCTGCTTGGATCGAAGCCGGCAGCAGGACGAGTACGTACCTCGCTTTCACTTCCACAACCTCGCGCGTGACTTCCCTGCCATCTCGCTCGCACTGTATGGGGGGCTCCCTGCCCGTCACCCAGGCGACCGAGAGATCCCGTTCCGAGATCACGACGGGACGATCAGCAAAGCCGCGGACGAGCTACTTCGTCGCTATCCGTTCTTGAGCAAGGTGAACGACCTGTCCTTCGGCGACTTCGTCAGGCGATCCGCCGACTACCTGAAGAAGGCACCAGCTCCCTTCGAGCTCTATCCATTCGAGGACGTCGTCCTTGTCGCTGCGGCTCTAGGTCTAGAGGACTACGCCAGGGAGGCGTTGAGCGACTTCTACGCCTTCGTCAGGACGTGGCGCCCCCAGGCATTCGAAGGCGGTCCAAGGGACCCCGAGGCGTGGCGTAACGATCTCGCGGCAAGACTGAGCCAGGAGCGGCTCCAGGAGACGATCGCGCAGCAGGTAACCGAGCACAAGCTGGACACGCTGCCCGATCACGGACTTCTCGCAGATGCGTCTCCGCCGCAGTTGGCGCGGCTCGTCAACCTTTGGAAGACGAGCTCCGGCAAGCTCAGCAAGTAGCGGTGCTCACTCACCGCCGAACGCCAACAACGCCGGCAAACGAAGACTCGTCCTCGCCTGGCGCGGGCGCGGCGCTCACCGACTCTTCGGGCTGGGTGCGCGCCACCTGCGGCAGCGCCAGGGGCGCCACCAAGAGGAGCAGCAGCACGGCGACCGACCGGCGAACGGCCGAGCGACGGCGG
>JAWLGW010000287.1:0-7346 GCA_041690735.1 Planctomycetota bacterium | reverse complement strand
GCAGGACGTGGCGGCGGAGGTGATGGTTATACCCCGTTCGCGTTCCTGCTCCATGAAATCCATCGTGGCCGCCCCATCGTGGACCTCACCCATCCGGTGACTGATCCCGGTGTAGAAAAGGATACGTTCGGTCGTCGTGGTCTTACCGGCATCGATATGGGCCATGATGCCGATATTCCGGGTCTTTTTAATCTGCTCGACGACTTTCGTATTGTTTGTTGCTGTTGCTGACATGAAAAGTTGAGACGTGTCTACGTTAGGATACTAGAATCGGAAGTGAGCGAAGGCTTTGTTGGCTTCGGCCATGCGATGGGTGTCATCCTTCTTCCGGACGGCACCCCCTTCGTTGTTTGCTGCATCCATGAGCTCCCGCGCCAGGCGGGCCAGGTACACCGCTACCTGGGGGCGGTCGCCTTGTTCGGACGCGGGGTGCGGGGCCTCGGCGCCTTCGCCCTCCGACCCGCCGCGGCCGAGGAGCGGGTGCGGGCCCTCGACCCGGGCCTCGCCGACCGCGCCCAGGAGATCGTCGCCGAGCTCCTGGCGGAGGAGCTCCCCCGCCGCCCGGCCAGGCGCCCGACCCGGTCGGCGCCGCCTCGCCCCGACCCGCCCGCTCAGCAGCCGCTGCCCCCTCCCCCGGCGGCGAGCGGCGGCCTCACCAGCGCGATCGGCCGACCGACCCGCGGCGTCGGCAAGCCCTCGGGCAGCCTGATCGGCAAGCCGACGGGTCGCCTGATCGGCAGGAAGAAGCCCTGAGCCCCGCTGTCCCTACCTCCGCTCCCGCGCGACCACCTCGCGGAACACCACCGAGATCCGCTCCTGGTGGAAGGCGAGCTCGCGGCGGAAGTGCTCCTCCGCGGGGGCGGTGCCCACGTCGTCGTAGCCGAGCGAGCGGGCGAGGTCGCGCAGCTCCGCGCCCTCGGGGAGGGTGGGGCGGACGGCCCAGGTCTTGACCCTCACGCGGAGGCTCACCCGGCGCAGGAAGCCGTAGGCGGTGCGCAGGTCGCGGTGCTCTGCGGGCTGGAGGAGGCCCGTCGCCTCCAGGGCGTCGAGGAGGTGCGCGGTGTTGGGCTGGCGCAGCTCGGCGTGGTCCCGCCCGTGGGCCAGGGCCAGGGCGCTCGCCAGCAGCTCCACGTCGGCGATGCTCCCCTGCCCGCGCTTGAGGTTGGTCTCGCCGGCGGCGGCCTCCACCTGACGGCGACGCATGAGGGTCAGCTCGTCCCACAGCTCGGCGCCGTAGCGTCGCTCGTACAGGGCGACCTGCAGCTCCTCCGCGAAGGCGCGGCACCGGTCGACCGGGCCCCACACCGGGCGCGCCTTCTGGAGGGCCAGCCGCTCGAAGTCGCGGGCGGTCTCGCCCAGCCCCTCCCCCCGGTAGTAGGCGAGGGCGGCGTCGCGGCGCACCACCAGGGGCGCGTTGCGGCCGCCGGGGCGCAGGCGCAGGTCGATCGGCAGCAGCGGCCCCTCGACCGAGGCCGGGCTCTCGCCCAGAGCGATCACCCGCCGCGCCACCTCGCCCCAGAAGTCCGCCGGGGTCAGGCCGCCGGCGGTCCGCGCCGACCCCTCGTAGACCAGCACCAGGTCGAGGTCGCTGGCGTAGGCCAGCTCGCGCCCGCCGAGCTTCCCGGCCGCCAGCACGCACAGGCAGCCGTCGGGGGGGGCGCCGCCCCGCTCGGCGGCGACCGTCGCCGTGGCGTGGCCGACGGCCGCGCGCAGGAAGCCCTCGGCGAGGTCGGCCAGGGCGCGGGACGTGTTCTGGACGTTGGCCCGCTCGGCCAGGTCAGGCATGCCCACCAGCAGCAGGTACAGGGCCCGCAGCTCGCGCAGCGCGGGGAGGGCCGCCGGCCCCTCCAGGGCCGCGCGCACCTCCTCCTCGATCTCGTCGCGGGTGATCGGCGTCCGCGTCAGCAGCCGGTCGACCACCTCGTCGAGCACGGTGGGGTGGGCGGCGAGGACGTCCACCAGCACGTCGCTGCCGGCGGCCAGGCTGACCAGCAGGTGGAGCGCGTCGCGCTCCTCGGCCATGAGCTCGTACACGGTCGCCTTGGCGCCCAGGCGAGCGGTGGCCCGCTCGAGGTTGCGCAGGGTGCGGTCGGGGTCGGGCCGGGCGGCGATCGCCTCCAGCAGCCGCGGCGAGAGGCCGGCCAGGGTGGTGCGGGCCCGGCCCGACGGAGACAGCAGCAGGTCCCGCTCGCGGACCATGTCGCGCAGGTGGCGCCAGGCGGCCGCCGGGTCGCGGAACCCGTAGCGGGCGAGGACCGGCTCGGCGACCGCGTCGTCGACCTCGGCCAGCAGCAGGTCCTGCACCTCGTGGTGCGCCTCGGGCGCCGGCCCGCCGGCGGTCGGGAACGGCGCCCGCAGCAGGGTGTCGAGGACGGCCCGCGCCCGCCGCCGGGCGGCGGCGAAGGCCTCCTCGAGGCCCGCCAGGTCGAGCCCCAGGGCCCGCGCCAGCGGGGCCGCGGCCTCTCCTCGAGGCAGGCGCGTCACCTCACGGTCGACGGTGAGCTGCAGCAGGTGCTCGAGGCGCCGCAGCAGCTCGTAGGCGTCGATCAAGGCGTCCGCCTCCGCCGGCCGCAGGTGCCGAGCCCGCAGCCGCTCGATCGCCTCCACCGTGCTGGTGGTGCGCAGCGAGGGCTCCCGTCCTCCGTGCAGGAGCTGCAGGAACTGCACCGCGTACTCCACGTCGCGGATCCCGCCGGGCCCCACCTTGACGTCCCGCTCGGCGTCGGCGGCCTGCTCGACCATGCGCTCGCGCAGCCGGCCGATCTCGCCGATGGCCCGCGCCTCCAGGCGCTCTCGCCACAGGAACGGCGCCAGGTGCCGCTGCAGGAGCTCGGTCCCCAGGGCGAGGTCCCCCGCCACCGGCCGCGCCTTGAGCAGCGCCTGCCGCTCCCAGGCCCGCCCGGCCCGCTGGTAGTAGTCCGCCACCGCCGACAGCCGCGGCACCAGCGCGCCGGCGCCGCCGTAGGGCCGCAGGCGCAGGTCGACCCGGAACAGGCGTCCGCCCGCCGAGCCCTGCTGGACCGCCGCCACGAAGGCGCGCGCCAGCGCCTCGGCCTCGTGCCCCTCGGCGCCGTCCGCCCGCACCAGGACCAGGTCGACGTCGCTGGAGTAGTTCAGCTCGCGCCCCCCCAGCTTGCCCAGCGCCAGCACCACCAGCGAGACCTCCGCCACGCCGGGCCGACGGCCGGCGAGCTCGGCGCGCACCAGCTCGAGGGTGCGGGCCAGCAGGTGGTCCGCCAGGACCGACAGCAGGGCAGCCGCCCGGGTGGCGGGCAGCTCGCCCGTCAGCTCCTGCGCCGCCAGGGCCAGGGTGGCTCGCCGCCGCATGACCCGCAGCGCGTCCAGGTCGGTCGCCTCGACGGCCGCGTCGATCGGCGGCAGCTCCTCCCCCAGCACCCTGAGGTCCTCGGGCTCTGCCATGAGCGCCTCGACCGGGGCGCGCCCCAGACCGAGGAGGGCCAGGGCCCGGGGGAGGCCCGGGCCGTCGAGGGCCTGCAGCAGCTCCGCCGGATCGCTCGCCCGCTCCAGCACCCGAGCCAGCGCCAGGGCGCCCGCGCTGCCGCCCGGCGTCGCGGCGACCGCCGCCGCCACCTCGCCGCGGGCGCGCTCGTCCGGCCCCAGGAAGGGGAGCAGCGGCGCGACCGGGTCGTTCACCTGGCGTCGCGCACCCTGGCGTCGCGCGAGCGGGCGTCGAGGAGGGGCCGGTCGCTCAAGGCCGTCGCGCCGCTCCGCGCAGCCACAGCAGGGCCACCGCCAGCAACGCCAGGCTCAGCCCGGTCCCGGGGGAGGTGCGGGCCGGGCCGCCGTCCGGCGCCAGGCCGCAGCCCCCGCCGCCGCCCCCTCCGCCGCCTGAGGTGGCGTCCACCAGGGCGTCGGTGTAGGTGAACCGCTGGGGGCTGATCGTCTCCAGCCCCGTCTCGGGGTTGCGCACCCGGACGTCGACCACGTCGGCCGCGTGGGCGGGCGTGGTCGCGACCAGCTCGTTCGCCGACACGAAGCTCGTCGCGGCGGCGGCGCCGCCGAAGGTGACCTGCGCGCCGCTCGAGAAGCCGCTGCCGCGGACCGTCACCCGGGTCCCGCCGCGGGTCGGCCCCGAGGTGGGGTCGATCGAGGTCACCTGCGGCGGCGTGCCGTCGACGTAGGTGAAGCCGCCACGCAGGACCCCCTCCTCCCCGTCGAGCACCACCCGCACGTCGACCGTGCCCGCCGCACCTGGCGGCAACACGACCTCCAGCGCGTCGCCCGAGGCCGCGGTCACGCTCGCCTCGGCGGCGCCGAAGAAGGCGCGGCAGCCGGAGAACAGCCCCGAGCCCAGGATCCGGTGCAACGAGCCGCCGTCGACCGAGCCGATCGCCGGGTCCACGGCGGTGGGGCGGGGGACCGCGCTGTAGCTAAGCGCGCCGATCCGGCGGGCCTCCCGCCCGTCCGGCCGCACGACCACGAGGTCGACCGTGGTCGCCTCACCGCCCGCGGGCGGGACCTCGCAGCGGAGCCGCGTGGCGCTGTCGACCGTGACGCTCGAGGCGAGGCGCCCGCCGATCACGACCTGACTGCCGGTCGCGAACCCCGTCCCCGTGACCGTCACCGCCTCGCCTCCAGCCGGGTCCACCCCCTCGGCAGGGCTGACCCCGGTCACCGAGGGCGCCGGCGCGACCAGCCGCAGCGCCGCCACGAGCAGGGCCGGCTCGCCGCCGCTGGTCCGGACCACCAGCACCCGAGCGCCGGGAGCGGCGGTGGGGGACGCCGTGACCTCGAGGTCGAGCCGGGCGCGGCTGCGGCCGGTGATGCGCGCCGTGACGTCTCCGCCCGTGACGCTCGCCTCCGCCACCTGGTTGAGCCCCGCGCCGAACAGGACCAGGGGGGCGGTCTCGCCGGGCTCGATGCTCCGCCCCGCCGACCCCGAGATGGAGAGCCCGCTGGCGGCCCCCACGGTGAAGTCGGCGCGCGCGCTGCCGCCGGAGGTGACGGCGACGGGCGTGGCCACCGCCGTGGTCCCGAAGTCGGTCGCCGGCTCGCCGGCGAACGCAATCGTGTCCTCGAGCTGGAGGGGGCCGTCGAGCGGCTCGGCGAACAGCAGGTAGCTGCCGGGGAGGAGCCCGGCGAGGCGGTACCGCCCGTCGGCGTCGCTGATCGTCGCCGCCGCGTACTCGCCGCTCAGCGCGTCGACGGCGATCACGTGTCCGTGCTGCACCCCCGCGCCGCCGAGGGTCACCCGCCCTACGATGCTGCCGCGTCCCGCCCCCGCCGCCGGGTAGACCGCCGCCGCCGCGCTCTCCTCGTCACAGGAGAGGGCGCGGATGTGCGTGGACCCCGCGGGGATGCTGGTGAACATGGTCGCCATCGGCCCGCCCGCGTGATCGAAGCCCAGCATGTGCCCCGCCTCGTGGGTGGCGATGCTCTGGACGTCGAACCGGCTGGTCTCGCTGCCCGGGTCGGTGGTGAAGGTGAACGCTCCGTTGAACACGATGTCGGCGTCGAGGATCCGCCCGTCGGCGAGGGTGGCCAGGATCGGCGTCAGCGCCAGCACCCCCGACCCGGGCGGGAACAGCCCGCTCGAGCCGTCCTCGTCCCACAGCACCATGTGGATGTCGTCCGAGTCGAAGTCTGCCCGGGTCGCGTCCGCCAGCGGGTCCTCGTAGAAGGCGGCGCTCGAGTCGGCGATCGCCTCCCACCGCTGGAACGCCATCCGGACGGCGGCCTCCTCGGAGCGGTCGGCGACGTCCTGCGAGCCGGCCGCCTGGATCACGTAGGGCACCGGCATGCTGGCCCAGTGGAACCCGGGCGAGGTGGGCTCGAAGGAGATCCGCACGAAGCCGGCGGCGCTGAGGGCCCCCAGCAGCACCGCCACTCCGGCCGTGCCGTGGGCCACCCGCCGGCGAATGGGAGCGCGCTGCACGTCAACGCCTCTGCGGGCGGAGCGCCGCGACCCTGGCCTCGACCTGGGCCAGGAGGTCGCTGAGCGGGATCGCCTCGCGCCGCCCCGGGACGGGCTGCGCGCGTCCCCCGGTCAGGTCGACGAGGTGCAGCCCGCGGGTGTCGCGGCTCGCGATGGCCTCGCCGCTGGGCGTCCGCTCGACCCGATACACCCCCTGGGCCAGGCCCACCGGGACCGACAGGCCCGAGCGGGCGTGGGGCGCGGTGGCGAACAGCACGACCTCCTCGCCCGGCCGGAACCGCGGCATGCCGTGGATCAACAGCACCTGCCCGTCCCGGGCGCCTCCGGGCAGCACCATCTCGACCTGCGCGTCGTCGGCGCCCTTGAGCGCCCGGCGGTTGCTGAACGTCACGCGGGTCTGCAGCCGGCCCGTCGCCCCTCGCTCCACCCGCACGTCGGTGCACGTCCCGTGGAACACCCGCGCCGCGTCGTCGACCAGGTCCTCGAAGGCGAGGGCCGCGACGGTGGTGGAGTAGGCGGGGGCCGCGACCACCACGAGCAGGGAGAGCGCAGCCAGCGCGACCCCTGCGGAGCCCGGGCGCAGGATCATCGGTCACCTCTGGACCGACTATAGCAGCGGCCTGCGGCCCTCACAGCGCGTCAGCGGAAGGTCAGCTCGCGCCCGGCAGGGACCCGATCAGGCCCGGGCTGGGGTGGGGGCGCGCGGTCTTGCGCCGGTAGAAGTCGTGGGTGGTGGTGCGGGTGGTGCCGATCCGCTTGATGAAGTCGAGCTGCCGGGCCCAGCTGGGGCGGACCAGGTAGGGGTTGAAGTAGAACTCGCAGTTGTCGGTCGGGTCGGCGCCCGCGAGGGCGACGCGCGCCGCCCGGAAGGCCTCCGCAGGGATCGGCCCCCAGTAGAGGCGCTGCCGCTCGTTGGGGTTGTAGCAGGAGAACTGCATGGGCTGATGGGCCACCCCCGGGATCGTGTTGGGGAAGTGGCGGCTGCGCACGCGGTTGAGCACCACGGCCGCCACGGCCACCTTGCCCTCGAACGGCATGTTGGGCGGGCACTCGCCCTTGACGATCCGCGCCAGCACCTCGAGGTGCGCCGCCGAGACCTGCATGGGCGCCGCCACCGGGTCGAGGCTCGACCCGGGCGCGGACGACGCCAGCGTCGAGGGCGCCGGCGCGCTGCCGCCCGCCGGAATGATCAGCCGGTCGCCCGGGTGGATGACCGAGTGGCTGGTGAGGCCGTTCGCCGCCAGCAGGGCCGCCAGCGAGACGCCGTGGCGGCCGGCGATCGCCGACAGGCTGTCGCCCGAGCGCACCGTGTAGGTGGAGGTGGAGGTGGAGGTGGAGGGGGAGGTGGAGGGGGAGGTGGAGGTGGAGGTGGACGGGGCGTCGGACGCGCTCGCGCCCGGCTGCGACGCGGGCTGCGCGCCGGCTGGGATCCGCAGGCGCTGCCCCGGGT
>JAWLGW010000286.1:0-7352 GCA_041690735.1 Planctomycetota bacterium | reverse complement strand
GGGCCGACCAGCCGGACCCGCCGCACGGCGGGCGCGCCCGGCGGGAGGGGCGGGGCGGCGAGGTCGTACCGGACCCGCGCTTCGGGGGCGATCTGCCAGCCCGCCGCCTCGTCCTCGGCCGCGGCGGGCAGGGCGCACAGGAGCAGCGACAGCGCGGCTGCCCTCCACGACGGTCTCTCTCCTGGGCCCACTGCCGACTCCGTGGCTCTGTGCTCCCTGGCGAGTGTAGCCAGGGCACGCCCTCGACGCATGACGTGCACAATGGACGGGTGAGCGACGCCCCTCGCACCCTCTCGCTGCGCCTCCCGGCGGCCACCGCCCGGCTGGTGGTCCTGGGGGACCCCCACGGCGACCTGATCGCCCTCGACGAGGTGCTGCGCCGCGAGCAGCGGCCGGACACGGCGATCGTCTCGGCCGGGGACAACATCGGCTACGCCGACGGCGGCAGCTCCTCGCACCTGTGCGCGGCCCTGGCCGCCCGGAACATCCCCAGCGTGCGGGGCAACCATGAGGTCTGGAGCGAGGACGCCGGCCGCCTGTTCCTGGGCGCTCCGGGGCTGCCGAACGCCCTCACCGACGAGACCTGGGCCTGGATCGCCGCCCTGCCCGACCGGATCGAGCTCACGGCCGAGGCCCTGCCGCGCGCCCGGCTGTCGGTGCGCCACTGCCTGCCCGACTGGGCCTACGTCAACCGGGACAACGCGGAGCGGCTGCTCGACATCGAGGACGCCCACGTCGCCTTCTGCGGCCACACCCACCGACCGGCGATTTACACCATCCGCCGGGGACGACGCACCACCTGCCGGCGCCTGGACCCGCGCGGGGGGCGCCCGCTCACCGTGCGGCGCGAGCCCGGCTGCCGGTACGTGGTGGACGCGGGGTCGCTCGCGCGCCCCGCCGGCCCCCGCGGCGGACGTCCCCTGCTGGAGTGGGGCACCTACGCCGTGTTCGACCTGCGAGCGGACACCCTCGAGCTGCGCGCGGTCGACAAGCGCCCGCTGTTCGAGGCCTTGCTGCGCCGCATGAGCGAGCCGCCGCCGCCGAGCCCCTGACGCCGACGCCTCCCGAGGAAGGCGCCCCCGCTAACCGCACTGGCCCCTCGTTTGCGCCCGGGTCCCTTCACGGACGCAAGGAGGAGGACATGAAGGTCGTGCGAATGCGACGGTCGACGGTGCGCGGGAGCGTGGTGTCGGTGGTGGCGGCCGTGGCGGTGGCGCTGCTGCCGTTCACCCCCGGCGTGTGGGCCCAGCAGGACCCGGCCCAGCAGGAGGCCCTGGCGCAAGAGGCGTTCGGCATCGATGAGCCCTTCGCGCCGGGCGAGGTGTGGGTGCGCGACTGGCGCATGCACTCCTCCACCGCCGACGCCAGCGGCGAGGTGCTCGACCGCTCCACCGTCGCCTGGACCGACTCGGCGCGGGTGCTCGATCACCGGGACGGCTTCACCATCGAGGCGGCGCTGGTCGAGTTCGAGAGCCGCCGTCGCACCGGCAACACCCTCACGGTGCGGCGCTACGGCGAGCCGGAGCTGGAGCACATCCTCGGCCGGTACGGTCAGAAGGTCCCCTTCCAGCGCTCCTGGATCTACCGCTACCGGAGCGACTGGACCGTCGAGGACGTCACGGGCCCCACCAAGACGGCCAGCCAGATCCTGGCCTACCTCGCCTACCGCGAGGACGAGGACCCCGGCGCCCGCAGCAAGCTCGAGCGGTGGGCCGAGTCGATCGAGGCCCGGATCCGCGAGTTCCTGGCCCGCGTGGGCGGCTCCTGGCTGGCCGACGCGATCGAGGACGCGACCAACCGAGGCCTCGAGCCGGTGCGGCTGACCATGGACCGCCTGAACGACGGCCCGATCCAGCCGGGGACCGAGCTCCTCCTCGAGCCCGGCGCGGACAACCTGCCCAAGGGGCGCGTGCGCTACCTGGGCCGCAGCGGTGAGGTCGGCCGGTTCGAGGTGAGCTACGCGGCGCTGCAGGGCGCCCGGGCGCCCGACGTCCGCTACGCCTTCGCGATCGACACCGCCGGCCGCCTGCGGGCGGTCGAGGTCGAGCACCGCCAGCGGAAGACGGACCAGGGACGCGAGCGCCAGGTGGATCGCTCCTTCTCCTACGCGATCCGCAGCATCGACCGCCCCGCCCTCACCGCCGAGGAGGAGCCCGAGGAGCCGCGGCAGCAGGAGGGCGGCGTCGAGGCCCAGCAGCCCGAGCCCGAGGAGCCGCGGGGGCCGTTCTAGCCCAACAGCAGGACCACCAGCCCCACCCCGGCCGCCAGCACCAGGAACAGGGCCGTCGCGAACAGCGCCCCCAGCAGCAGGCCCTGCCGGTGGCGCTCCAGGCGGGGGAGCCAGGTCTCGAGCAGCGAGCGCTGCGCGACCCGCTCCCCCTGCCGGTGGCGGGTGAGGTCGGCGACGAGCGCCTGGCAGGTGGCGTAGCGCCGCTCGGGGCGCTTCTCGAGCGCGCGCATGCAGATCGCGTCCAGGTCGGTGTGCAGCTCCGGAGCGAGGCGCGACGGCAGCGGCGGGTCGTGGGTGAGGATCTTGTTGCCGACCTCGCCCGCGCTGTGGCCGGTGAAGGGGCGGTGTCCGGTGAGGGCCTCGTACAGGATCACGCCCAGGGCGAACACGTCGCTGGGCGGGCCCACCGAGGTCGGGTCGGCCACCTGCTCGGGGGACATGTAGAAGGGCGTCCCCAGGGAGGAGCCGGTGTGGGTGAGCCCCTCCTCGCTGTCGAGGAGCTTGGCCAGGCCGAAGTCGAGGACGTGTGCGTCGCCCTCCCGGTCCACCAGGACGTTCTGCGGCTTGAGGTCGCGGTGGATCACGCCCTGCTCGTGGGAGTGGGCGATCGCCTGACAGACTTGCTCGATCACCCGCAGCCGGGCCGGCAGGTCGAGGGCCTCCTCGCGCAGCAGCGAGGCCAGGTCGCGCCCGTCCACGTAGTCCATGACGAACCAGTCGAAGGGGCCGTCGCGGCCGTAGCCGTGCACCGCCACGATCGCCGGGTGGCGCAGGCGCTGCATGGCGTCCACCTCGCGGCGGAACCGCTCGCGGCGCGAGCCCGTGCTGGCCCCCTCCCGCACCCGCAGCACCTTGACGGCGAACGCCTCCTGGGTGCCCCGGCGGCGGGCCTCGAACACCACGCCCATGCCGCCCTGACCGAGCACCTCGACCAGCTCGAACTCGCCCAGGAAGCCGCCCACCTGCGGCTCGAGGAACGGGCGCCCCTCGTCGCGCTCCGCCGATCCGGACAGGAACACGTCGGCGCTGTCGGCGGGGGCGTCGCCCGAGTCGCCGGCGGCGGTGGAGGCGACGGACGCGCCCTCGCGCAGCCGGGTGGTGGGGTCGTACTCCTCGTGCCGCCGCTCCCGGACCCGGTCCGCCTCCGCCAGCTCGGGGAAGGCCAAGTCCTCGCCCGAGGAGGACACCTCGAGGCCCCGGTCAGGGGCCGCCTGGGCGCCGGGAGGCGCCAGCACGTCGTCGAACCCCATCGTGCGCTCGGCCAGCTCGGGGGCGTCCATGTCGAGCACGGTGCGCTCGGCGTCGCTGACCGGGGGGACCGGGGCGGGCGCCGCGGCGGTTGGGGGCGCCTGGTCGCGCGGCAGGCGGATCACCATGCTGCTCATGCGGCCCGACTGCTCGAGGACGCCCACCGCCTGCTGGAAGGGCGCCACCCGCTCGAGCATGGCGTAGGCGTGTCCGTCGATCGCCCGCCGGGTGAGGAGCATGCGGGAGAAGCTGCCGAGCGTCCCCAGGCGGACGTACTGAACGTAGTCGAGGTAGTGCTGGCGCGCCGTGTCGACGTCGAGCACGCCCAGGCGCACGAGCGACCGGGCGATCGTCTGGGCGTGCTCCACGCACTGCTTGGGGTCCACCGCCAGCTCCCGCCGCCAGAGTGGCCGAAGCGAGCGGCGAGCGCAATGGGGGCCAGGAGCTGGGGCGGCGGGGAGGACGCCCCCCGGGCTGTCGCAAGAGGCAGCCGCGGTAGCCCGAAGAGGTCGAACACGGAACATCAACAGCGAACAGAGAATGGGAACAGGGAATCGCTCCGCTGGAGGCATCGCAGTCAGGTCCAGGAGGACGAGCCGTTCGCCGTTCTCATTGATGTTCCCTGTTGATACTCCGTGTTCGATAGGGCCCCTGGCGGGGCGCTCCTCGCCTCTTGCGACAGCTCCCCCCTCCCGGCAACCCACACACTCCCCTCAGCAGGCGAGGCCCCGGGCGTAGGCTTGCTCTCGCAGCGCCTCGCGGAACTCGGGGGCCGCGATGGCGATCAGCGCCCGGGCGCGCTCGGGGAGGCTGCGGCCGTACAGCTCGGCCACCCCGTGCTCGGTGACCACGGTGTGCACGTCCGCCCGGGCCGTGACCACGCCCGCGCCGGGGGCCAGGGTGGCCACGATCCTCGAGGTGCGGCCGCCCTGGGCGGTCGCCGGCAGGGCGATGATCGAGCGGCCGCCCTCGGAGCGAGCGGCCGCGCGCACGAAGTCGACCTGCCCGCCCACCCCCGAGTAGATCCGGCTGCCGATCGAGTCGGCGTTGACCTGCCCGGTCAGGTCGATGGAGATCGCCGAGTTGATCGAGGTCAGGCGCCGGTTCTGAGCGGCCACGTAGGGGTCGTTGGTGTGGTCGCAGGGGTGGGCCTCGACCGCCGCGTTGCCGTCCAGCCAGTCGTACAGGGCGCGGCTGCCCAGGGCGAAGGTCGTGACGACCTTGCGGCGGTGACGGGTCTTGAACCGGCCGGTGACGGTCCCCGCCTCCACCGCCTGCATGACGCCGTCCGAGAGCATCTCGGTGTGGACGCCCAGGTCGTCGCGCCCCTCGAGCAGCGCGATCACCGCGTTGGGGATCCCGCCGATCCCCAGCTGCAGCGTCGCCTCGGGGGGGATCAGCGGCACGATGTGCCCGCCGATCGCCCGCTCGACCGCGCTGGGCGCGGCGGCGGCGAGCTCGGGCAGCTCCTCCTCGGCCTCGATCACCCGGTCCACCTGCGACACGTGCAGGAAGGCGTTGCCGAGCACCCGCGGCATGCGCGGGTTGACCTGCACGATCACTCGCCGGGCCGCCTCGGCGGCGGCGAGCGACGCCAGCACCTCGACCCCCAGCGACAGGAAGCCGTGGTCGTCGGGCGGGGTGGTCATGAGCAGGGCCGCGTCCAGGGCGGGGCGCCCCTCGCGCAGCAGGCGGGGGATCTCGGACAGGTGGCAGGGCACGTACTCGGCGGCGCCGCTGTTGACCGCCGCCCGGTCGCCGGGGCCCACGAACCACGACAGGTGGCGGATCAGCCCCTGCTGCTTGGCGCTGGCGAAGGGGTCGTCGCCCAGGAGCAGGACGTGCCCCACCCGCAGGCCGGCCACCGCCTCCGCCCGCCGGGCCACGGCCTGCGCCAGCACCCTCGGGGTGGCGGCGTTGCCGCCCATGTAGACCGTGTCCCCGGGGCGGAGGTCCGCCACCGCCTGCTCGGGCGAGCAGAGCTTGCCTCGATACGCGCTGCGCCAGTCGCCCACGGCACCTCCCGACGTCAGACGAGTATAGGGTGTGCGGGGCCGACGGCGCCGGACGCCTCGCGCGGGCGGGCGCCGTTCGGTACGCTTGGTCGGTGGGCGGGGCTGGACGAAGTGGGGCCGCACGTGAGCCAGGACGGCAAGGGGACCCTCGACCTCACCGGGCCGCTGCTGCGCATGGGGCGGTTCTTCTTCGGGCCCGCTCTGTCACGGGTCCGCGGGGCGGCGGACGTGTACGCCCTGGCCCGCGATCTGCGGGAGCGCGGGCTGCCGGTGCGCAAGCCCGAGGAGCGCCTGCTCACGCAGATCCTGTGGTGCCTGCTGCAGATCCAGCACGACCGCGAGGAGACCGAGCAGCACCAGGCGCTGGTGCTCATGGCGGACCTCGTGCTCGCGATCATGGAGGACGACGACTTCACGATCCCCGAGGGGGCGACCGTCGGCGGGCCCGAGGCGCTGGAGCTGCTGGCGATCCAGCTCCAGCGGCAGGCCTTCCAGCTCGACATGTCGCTGGGCGCCACGATCGGCCTCCACGACCTGACGCTGAGGGCGGCGGCCGACGTGCCCGCCCTGCGGGAGCGCCTGGGGGGGCGGCTCACGCCCGAGCTGGAGGGGGTGCTCAACCGGCTGCACAACTTCCTGCTCCAGGGAGAGCGCCTGCTGGCGCAGCAGCCGGACCCGGAGAAGGCGTCCCGCCACTCCGAGCGGCTGGGGCAGGCGCGCGACCGGGCCAGCTTCCTGCTCGCCCGGCTGCTGACCTTCGCGCCCGAGCAGGACCACCCGGTCGTCCGGAAGCACATCGTCCGGCGCGAGCTGCGGCGGATCGAGGTGGACGCGCTGGGGGTCCAGCGGATCGGCGAGGAGGAGCAGCGCCGCGAGACGGCCCGCCTCCTGCAGTGGACCGAGCAGGACCTGGGGGTCGAGCTGACCGACGACAACAAGGCGGCCCTGGCCGCGCAGCTGCAGGAGATCGCCCGCGCGGGCGACGAGACCGACGAGGACGACTGGCTCTCCCAGATGGAGTGAGCATGAACCGGATCGCGCTGGCAGCCGCCCTCCTGGGCGCGCCCCTTGTCGCCGCGAGCTCGGCCCAGGGGCAGGAGGGACGGTCGCGCCCCGGCGCCCAGGCCCCCTCCGACCAGCCCGCCGCGCAGGACGGGTCCGCGACGCTGCTGGGCCCGGTGGTGGGGCACGTGGCGCCGGACCGGGCCCTGCTGTGGGTGCGGGCCTCAGGGGTGCGCGCCCTCACGGTGCAGGTGAACGACGAGGAGCCGATCGAGGTCCCCTTCCGCGAGGTGGGGCGGGGCTTCGGGACGGTGGCCGTGGAGGGCCTCGAGCCCGAGGCGGAGGTCGTGGTGCGCGTCTCGGCGCCTGGCCACGCGCCCGCCGAGCCGGTGCGCTTCCGCGCCGCTCCCCTCCCGCGACCCTGGGGGAAGGTCCGGTTCGGCGTCGGCTCGTGCGTCGCTCGGCGGGAGCAGCCGGTGTGGGACCAGGTGCGGGCGGCCGCGCCCGACCTGTTCCTGTGGCTGGGCGACAACACCTACTACCGCTGGCGCGCGGGCGGCGAGAGCGCCGACTGGGACCGGGTGGAGTGGATGCTCGAGAAGCAGCTCGCCAACCGCACCGTGCCCGGCGCCCTGGCCGCCATGCGCCGCATGGCCTGCTACGGGGTGTGGGACGACCACGACTACGGGCCGAACAACTCCGACCGCCACTTCCCCCTCCGCGCCGAGTCGCGGGTGGTGCACCGCTACCTGTGGGCCGCCAACCCCGGCTGCGGCGAGGACGGTGAGGGGGTCTACTTCACCTTCCGCCGCGGCCCGGTGGCGTTCTTCCTCCTCGACGACCGCTCGTTCAAGGAC
>JAWLGW010000285.1:0-7392 GCA_041690735.1 Planctomycetota bacterium | reverse complement strand
GGCGCCGGGCGCGCCCGCCGCCTTCGACGCCAGCGAGCTGGCCTGGGCCCGCAGCCTCAGCCCGCGGCGGCAGGTCGTCTACCGGGCCGACTTCGAGGAGCGCAACCTCGCCGGGTTCTCGGGTCGCCTCAGCGACGAGCACGCGCCGCGAGGCGGCAACGCGCTGGTCCTCGAGGCCCTGGAGGGCAACAAATACTGGGGTCTGGCCGCCCGGGTCCCCAAGGGGCGCATGAGCGGCTTCCGCGCCGACGCGGAGACCTACGTGCAGTTCTCCTTGTGGTGCGACAGCGCCACGGCCGTGCTGCTGCAGAGCCTCAACCAGAAGCAGAACAAGGAGTTCAAGAAGGAGTTCGGCCACCCCGGCGGCTACTGGCGCACCTTCACGGTCCCGCTGCTGGAGCTGAGCACCTACTACGACCCCGGCGAGAACCCGGTCCGCCTGGGCGACCTGTTCGTCGACCTGGAGATCTACGCCGGCCGGCCGGGAGACCAGCGCACCATGCTGGTCGACGACGTGCTGATCTACCGCAAGCTCTACCGCTGAGCGCCGTGCCCGCCAAGCTGGAAGGGCCCGGCCGCGTCGACCTCTACCTGCCTCTGCGCGGCGCCGAGCTCGTCCTGTGCGCCCTGGGCGCCGTGGACGGCTCCCGCGCTGCGGGCGGCTCCCTGCTGCCGCGGGTCGACGCCCGCTCGGCTGGCTGGCGAGAGGGCGCGCTGCGCGGCGACCTCCTCCCCTACCGCCTGCAGCGCGGTGCCCCGGCGTTGCGTGTGCGCGTCGTCCTCGGCCCGCTCACCGGCGAGGAGGCCGCCGAGCAGGTCGGCCAGGTCGAGGGTGCTCTCGAGCTGCCGGAGGGGTGCCTCCTGCTGGCGACGCCGGCGATCCTCACCGGCGGCTGGGACGAGGAGTCGCAGCGGCGGCTCACGCTCCCGGCCGGGCGCTACCGAGTCCTGCTGCACCCCCAGCTGCCAGGGCCCGACGGCGCAGAGTGTCTGCGCGCGGCCGAGGCGGCGGCCGGCGAGGCCCCCGAACCCCTGGGCGCCTACTGGCGCCGCACCCGCCCGGGCGAGGAGGCGCCCGACTTCTTGGCCCTGCGCCTGGGCCAGGCGCCCCACGAGGACCCCGAGCGCGAGGAGGAGTGGGAGGCGTTCCAGGAGACCGACCGCTTCGGCGCCCTCCTCGACGACGCCGACGGCCTCGGCCTCGACCTCGTCGACCTGGTGGTGCGCCTCGAGCCCGACCCCGCGGCCCCAGCGACGACGCTCCCCGACGACGGCTGGCTGCGTGGCACCCAGGCGCCGCTCAAGCCGGAGAAGTGCCCCCGCGGCCTTCGGAGCGCTGCGCTCGGATAGCGGTCGGCGGTAGCTGGGGGAGGTCGCGCTGTCGGCGACAGCTCTAACCGCTACCCGCTAACCGCTAACAGTTACTGAAAGTCCGGCGCCGCGCCGCGCCAGCGCTCGTGGACGATCTGGGCCAGGCCGTTGAGGTTGGCGACCAGCTCCCGGGCCTCGCCCTCCTCGACGAAGCTGGCGCTCTCCTCGCCCTCCAGGCCGCCGATCAGCGAGCCCTTCTTGGCGACGACCACCCGCCAGCGGACGGTCTCGCCGCGGGCGAGGACTCGCGAGCCGAGCCAGTTCTCGCCGGTCGAGCGGCTGTGGCGCAGCTCGAGGAGCTCGGTCGGGGCCCCGTCCGCGTCCTCGAAGCGCACGAAGACGTCGTAGCTGCGCGGCACGTCGAAGGGGAGGGCGACCGCGAACAGGGCGGTCGTGGTGTCGCCCTCGGCGACGACCTCCGGATGGGGCCCGTCGGGGTCGTACTCCTGCAGCATGGCCGCGAAGTCCTCGGCGAACCGGGCGGCGATGGCGCGCGAGCGCACGACGATCAGGTTCTCGTCGTTGTAGCGGGTGGCGTTCCCGGTCCAGTTGTAGGAGCCGGCCAGGACCACCTCGTCGTCGACGATCGCGTACTTGTGGTGGATCGAGCTGTACAGGCCGAGGTGGTTGTTCGCCCGCACGAACTGGATGTTCGGCTCGCCCTCCAGCTTGCCGTTCACCCACTGGGCGTACTCCATGGCCTGCTGGTGGTCGTCGGCCAGCACCGTCACCTGCACGCCGCGGCGGGCCAGGTCGACCAGCGTGTTCGCCAGCCCGTTCAGGAAGGTGTACATGGCGACCTTGACCGACCTCTTCGCCTCCAGCAGCTCTCGGCGGCACACGGCGTCGAGGCGGTCCTCGGGGGAGAAGTAGGTCTGGACCAGGCGCTCGGGGTTGCTGGTGCGGCGGTCGATCCGGCGCAGCTCACGGCTGAGCGCGCTGGCTCGCGACGGGCTCCCGGTCGTCCAGTCGGCGGGGAAGGGGTCCTGCCAGGCGCGGTTGTAGGCCTCGCGCTCCTCGTCGGTCATGGCGGCGCGCATGGCGTCGGCGGCCTCCCGCTGCTCGTCCCACTCGTCGCGATAGCGGCGGGCGAGCTCGGCGCTCTGGACCACCACCACGTGCTCGTGGTTGGCCAGCGAGGCCGAGGCCGACAGGTTGGCGGAGCCGGTCACGATCAGCTCGTCGTTGACCACCGTGAACTTGGTGTGCAGGGAGGCCTGGCCGTTCGGGTTGCGGAGGTTGGGGATCAGCTCGACGTCGAACCCGGCGGCGATGAGGTCGTCGTCGATCTTCTTGTAATCGGCCACGGCCTCCTTCTCGTACAGGTTGAGGCGGACCTCGACGCCCTTGTCTCGCAGCTCCCGGAACACCCTGGGGTACTCGGCGAACGAGATCGAGTAGTACGACATGTAGACCGTGCTGCCCGGCTTGGCCTGGCGCAGGGCGGCGATCACGCGTTGGTCGAGGTTCTCGTAGGGGGAGAAGTACGAGGCGGCGTACACCGGGGCCTCGCCCTCCCGGTCCTGAACGTTCCGGAGCTCGAGGACGCCGGGCTCGAGGACGAGCGTCTCGTCCTGGGCGCGGGCCAGGTCGCCCAGCACCAGCAGCGGCAGGAGGAGGGCGGAGAGGGTGTGTGCGCGCATGGTGCGATCCCCACGGGTGATGCGATGCGGCACCTTCGCGAGCAATCGGCCGGCCGTGCGTTAAGGTGTTGCTCTGCGGAGGCTTGCGGCCAGCTGTTCCTCGCCTGAACCAGGATTGAGTGCCAGATGCGGATCACGCGGGGCGATCCGCGTTGGGGGACGGGCCCTGGCGCCCTGGCACCGCGTTGCCTAACCTCTTTGCCCCCTGGAGGGACCCATGGTCGAGGACGCTCCCACCCCCGACGCGCACCCCAAGACGCCGGACGCCCGGCCGCCCCTGTGGGCGGTGTGGCGCTGGAAGCTCCACTGGCAGGTGCTGGTGGGGATCGTGCTGGGCGTCGCGCTCGGGGGCCTGAGCGGCGGTGTGTTCTCCGCCGAGAGCGAGGCGGCCCTCGCCGGCCGCTGGGACATGCAGCTGTACGACCTCGTCGGCGGCATGTTCATGAACGGCCTCAAGATGATCGTGGTGCCGCTGGTCGCGGTCTCGATCATCACGGCCATGGCCTCGATCGGCGAGCAGAAGGGCTTCGCCCGCCTGGGAGCCAAGACCCTCGCCTTCTACGCCTGCTCCAGCCTGGCGGCGATCCTGATCGGCCTGACCCTGGTCAACGCGATCCAGCCGGGGAAGGGCGCCGGGATCAGCGCCCAGGACGCCGCCAGCGCCGTGGCCGCCAAGGACAGCGCCGAGGCGAAGAAGATGGCCTTCCTCGAGCAGCGGACCGCCGGGCGCAGCGCCAAGGACACGATCAACGTCGTCAAGGAGATCGTGCCCGACAACGTGGTCAAGGCGGCCGCGAACATGCAGATGCTGGGCGTGATCTTCTTCAGCCTGCTGTTCGGGTTCTACGTGGGGCGGCTCAGCGGCAAGCAGCGCGAGGTCATGGACGCCTTCTGGGAGGGCGTCAACCAGGTGGTGCTGTCGATCACCTTCCTGGTGCTGCGCTTCCTCCCCCTGGGCGTCCTGTTCCTGATCGCCGAGACCACCGCCACCACGGTGGCCGACGGCAACGCCCTGCAGCGCCTGGGGCAGCTCGGCTGGTTCGCGGCCACGGTCCTCCTGGCCCTCGGCCTGCACGCCTTCGTGGTCATGCCCCTGATCCTGGCGCTGGTGGCCCGGGTGAGCCCCCTCGACCACTACCGCGCCATGATGCCGGCCCTGCTGGGCGCCTTCTCCACCGCCTCCTCCTCCGCCACGCTGCCCTTGACCATGCAGTGCGTGGAGGAGCGGGCCGGGGCGAGCAAGCGCGTCACCAGCTTCGTGCTCCCCCTGGGGGCGACGGTCAACATGGATGGCACGGCCCTGTACGAGTGCGTCGCCGTCCTGTTCCTGGCGCAGCTGACGGGCATCGACCTGTCCGCCGGCACGCAGTTCATGGTGGTGGCCCTGGCCCTGCTGACCTCGATCGGCGTCGCCGGGATCCCCTCGGCGAGCCTGGTGGCGATCGTGATCATCCTCAACGCCGTCAACGCCGGCCTCCCGGCGGGGCAGCACATCCCCGCCCACGCCCTGGCCCTGGTGCTGGTGTTCGACCGCCTGCTCGACATGTGCCGCACCGCGGTCAACGTGTTCGGCGACTCGGTGGCCGCCGTCACCATCGCCCGCAGCGAGGGCGAGGAAGGGCTGTACGAGGCGCTGGCGGCCGAGCCGCAGGCGGCGCCGGCTTAGATGCAGGAAGAAACAGGGAATATGAATATGAATCAGGAACGCAATGATGAATGAGGAGTAACTCCGTTCCTCATTCCCAGTTCATGTTCATATTCTCTGTTCATTGCTCCTCCCTGTGCAGCCCCTCGCCCGCGGCGTGCGCCTCCTCCTGCAGGCGCTGGTAGACCACCGCGCGCTCGTGGTCGCCCTCGGCGGCCAGGGCGTAGCCGGCCTGGATCAGGGTCGCGCCCAGGTCGCGCGGCCCCTGGGGGCTGGGGCGCTCGAGGTAGGCGCGGATCGCGCCGGTGAGGCTCCGCCGGTCTCCCGATGGGTAGCGCAGGGTCACCGGACCCTGACGGACCAGCTCCTCGAGCTGGCTGCGGCTGGCCTCCCAGGGGGTGTCCCCCTCCAGGCTGCGGCCGAAGGCCTGCTCGTGCCGGGCTCGCTGGGCCGGGACCTGCCCGTAGGCCTCGGCCCGGCGCGGGGCCTCCAGGCCCACGAGCTCGACCCGCTCCAGCCCCGCGGCGGTGCGGATCAGCAGCAGCTCTCCCGACCCGACCGTGAGGACGGTGACCGGCTCGCCCTCGGCCGGGAGCGCCCCGCCACCGCCGGGCTGCTCGATCAGGGTGGGAGGCCGCCGCCCACCGGGCCGGTCACTCGGCGTCGCCAGCGGCGCCTCCGCGCCCTCGGCCGGGGCCGCGGCCAGGGCGTCGAGCCGGGCCCGCAGGGCGAGCAGCTCCGCCTCGAGCGTCGCCAGCCGCGCCGACGTCTCCTCGTCCGGGCGCCCGGCCAGGGCCCGGCTCGCCTCCAGGGCCGCCAGGCGCTCGGCGGCGGCCGCGCCCTCCGACAGCTCGCGCTGCAGGCGCGCCACCTCCACCTCGAGCTGGACCAGGCGCCCCCGGGTGTCGTCGGTGGCGCAGCCGCCGCCGAGGAGCGGCCCGAGCAGGGAGAGGAGCAGGACCAGGCGAGCGGGGGTCATGAGCGGGCCGCTAGTGCTGGATCAAGAAGTCTTCCAGGGCGAGGGCGTCCATCTTCGAGCCTGCGAAGCAGTCGAGGGCGTCGGTCGGCGAGCACACGATCGGCTCGTTCTCGTTGAAGCTCGTGTTGAGCACCAGCGGGACGCCGGTCCGCTCCCGGAAGCCCTCGATCACCCGGTGCAGGTCGGGCTGCGCCTCGCGCTCTACGCTCTGGATTCGGCAGGTGCCGTCGGCGTGCACCACGGCGGGGATCTCGTCGCGCCGCTCGGGCAGGACCTTCACTGCGTAGCTCATGAAGGGCGAGGGCCAGTCGGCCTGGAACCACTCCGCCTGGCGCTCGGCCAGGACCGAGGCCGCGAAGGGGCGGAACGGCTCCCGGTACTTCACCCGCGTGTTGAGCACCTCGCGCATGTCGTGGCGGCGAGGGTCGGCCAGGATCGAGCGGCCGCCCAGGGCGCGCGGGCCGAACTCGAGGCGCCCGCGCGCCCACCCCACGACCTTGCCGGCGGCCAGGAGCTCGGCCACCTCCTCATGGATCCGCCGGCTGCGCGTGAAGCGCAGGCCGCTCCCCTCGAGGGCTCGCTCGATCTCGTCGTAGGTGTACGAGGGCCCCAGCTGGGCCGAGGCGAGCCGGGGGGTGACGGCGTCCGGGGCGAGGCGACGGCAGGCCTCCAGCGCGGCGCCCAGGGCGGTGCCGGCGTCGCTCGGCGCCGGCGGGACGTAGATCCGCTCGAACAGCCCGGAGCGGCGCAGCGCGGTGTTCGCCACGCAGTTGAGCGCCACCCCGCCGGCGTAGCACAGCGCCGGCGCGTCGGGCACCCGCGCCCGCAGGCCGCGCACCACGTGCAGCACGCCCTCCTCCAGGATCGCCTGCAGCGATGCGGCGAGGTCGCGGTCCCGCACCGTGATCTCGGCGTACCGGTGTCGGGGGCGCCCGAACACCTCGATCATGCGCTCGCTGAAGGTGTCCTCGACGTGGGGGACCCGGTCCTCCCAGATCATGTCCACCCCGTACACCGGGTGGGTGAAGTAGCTCGGGTCGAGCTCGAACAGCCCCTCGCCCTGCAGGCGGACCACCTGCCGCAGCCGGTCCACGTACACCGGCTCCCCCAGGGCGGCGAGCCCCATGACCTTGCCCTCGTCCCCGTAGCGGCCGAAGCCCAGGAACTGGGTCACCATGGTGTAGAGGATCCCGAGCGAGTGCGGGAACCGGACCGTCTCCAGCTCCTCGATCGCGCCGCCGTGTCCCCGGGCCAGCAGGGTCGAGCAGAAGTCGCCGAAGCCGTCGATCGACAGCAGCGCCGCCTCTGGCTCGCCCGAGCAGCGGTAGGCCGAGGCGACGTGGGCCAGGTGATGGGACACCTCCTCGAGGGGAGGCACCTCGTCCTTGGGGAGCCCGAGCTCCCGGGCCAGGAGGGCCCGCACGTCCCGGAACCGCGCCACGGCGTCCAGCCGCTTCTGGATCTGACGGGAGTAGTTGGGTCGGCCCGACAGGATGTGCAGCACCTCGTCCTGCACGTGCTCGATCGGCTTCATGCCGACGGCGACCGCATCCAGCTCACGCAGGTCGACCCCGCCCTGGTGCAGGCAGTAGCGGATCGCCTCCAGGGGGAAGCCGGCGGAGTGCTTGATCCGGTTGAAGCGCTCCTCCTCCGCGGCCGCGACCACGTGCCCGTCGCGCACCAGCGCGGCCGCGGCGTCCGCGTGGAAGCAGTTGAGACCCAGCACCACGGCTATGGTAGTTTTTTTTGCCCCG
>JAWLGW010000284.1:0-7456 GCA_041690735.1 Planctomycetota bacterium | reverse complement strand
GAACCGCGGCAGCTCAAAGAAGAAGGCGGCCCGCAACAAGGCGACCGGGGAGAAGAAGGCGGGCGGCAAGAAGAAGGCCGCGACCAAGAAGAAGGCCGCGACCAAGAAGAAGGCCGCGACCAAGAAGGCGGGCAAGAAGAAGGCCGCGACCAAGAAGAAGGCCGCGACCAAGAAGGCGGGCAAGAAGAAGGCCGCGACCAAGAAGAAGCCCGCGACGAAGAAGAAGGCCGCGACCAAGAAGAAGGCCGCGACCAAGAAGAAGGCCGCGACCAAGAAGGCGGGCAAGAAGAAGGCCCGCAGCCGCTAAGGGCCTACCACCAGCACCGGACTCTCGCGGCCAGGGAGCAGCCAGCGGGCGCCGCCTCGCCGGACCGCCTGGCGCGCGGGAGCCGGCGCCGTCTCCAGCCACGCGGGGAAGGGGACCACCCACACCACGGCGGCGGGTGGCGTGCCCGCGGCGACCGACGTGCCGGCGGGGTCGCCCTCCACCTCGACGCCGTAGGCGCGCAGCAGCTCGGCGCCAGGCCCCAACGCCACGATCGCCGCCCCCCCGGCGCGCTCGCTGAGCGCCTGCGCCCGCTGCACGCCGCCCCGCAGGTCTTGCAGCTCGCGATCCGCGTCGCGCGCGACCTGGAGACCGAGCGGGATCAGGCAGGCGGCCACCAGCGCCGCCCGCAGGGTGGGGTGAGGGGTCAGCGCCACGATCCCTCGCGCCGCCAGCACCAACGCCGCCGGGAGCGCGAACAGCATGAACCGCGGATAGCCCAGGGCGCCGACCGCCGCCAACGCCACCGCGGCGGCCGGAGGGCCGAGGAGGAGCGCCGCGGCTCCGCGGCGGCCCGGCGCACGCAGCAGGGTCGCCGCGCCCACCGCGCCCAGCGCCGCCAGCGCCGCACCCAGCGCGATCGCCGTCGGCGTCGTGTCGCCGCCCAGCAGCGCGAGCAGGTCGAGCGGCGTCAGCGGTCCCGGGTGCACCCCCTCGGCCGGAGCGACCGTCACGTTCCGGCGCACGAACTTCCAGGTCCGGCCCAGGACCGGCGCCAGCAGCAGCACACCGAGGACGAGCCCTCCCGCGAGGGCGCCGCCGGCGCGAGCCGCGTCGCGCCGCGGGATCCACCCGCGCCAGCCGGCCAGGAGGATCGCCGCCAGGAAGGTCACCGTCGCGGCCGACCAGGTGGCGTGGGCCCAGGTGCCGAGGGCGGCGCCCAGCCCCACCGCGACCAGGAGCCGACGGTCGTCGCGCCCGGCGCCCGACCTGACGAGCAGCAGCGCCGCCCCCAGGGCGACCGCCCCGCCCAGCGACATGAGGGCGTAGCCGCGGACCTGTTGCGAGGCGAGCACGTGGGTCGGCGCGAGGGCGAGGAGCGCCCCGGCGAGGAAGCCGGTCGCCGGGCCCAGCGCGCGGGCCACCCCATAGGTCAGCGCCGCCGCGGCCAGCGCGCCGGCCAGGACGAACGGCAGGCGGAGCGCCACCTCGGACTCGTTCAGCAGGCCGATCAGGAAGGCCAACAGCGAGGCGGGCGGGTGGTTGTTGGCCGCGACCTGCCGGCCGAGGGCGGCGCCGGGCGATCCGGCGAAGTGGGCCAGGGTGAACAGCTCGTCGTACCACAGGCTACGCCCCAGCCCCGGCGATCGCACCGCGAGGGCCGACAGGCCCACCAGGAGGGCCAGCAGGAGGTCCGTCAGGAGCGGACGGGGGGGAGCAGGTGCAGGCACGGCGACGAGCATAAAAGGGAGCGACCCCGGCTACGCTGCCGGGGTCGCTCACCTGGAAGGAAGGAAGGAAGGTGTCGTTCGCTGCGCAGCCCCGCGAAGGTTGGCGGCCTCTGGTCTGGGGAGCTTCGAGGCTGCGCTCGCTACGGCCGACTCCTCAGCGAGGGCCGTGCCGTTCTCCTCAGGTCACGTAACGCTCGTGACGCCCGTAGAGCGGCTCCCTCGTGTCATTGGGGTCAGCCAGATCTGGACGATCGACTCGCTGGCGCGCGAGTGCGTGTCACCCGCCGGGACGGAGCCCCCCGATCAGTCCCCCCGAGGATCCCCGGGCGGGCGGCGCCGCTCCCTCGAAGGGCTCCGCCTCCACCGGCTGCATGGCCCGCTGCGGGGGAGCCAGGTGGAGCTCCTCCCAGGGGACCGAGCGGCGCTGGCCGGAGCGGTCCTCCACCCAGGCGCCCCCGTCTCGCCAGGTCTGCCCGAGCACCCGCAGGCGCTCGGGGCCGAAGGGGCCCCGCCGGTCACGGCGCGCGATCACGGCGGCCACGTACACGCCCCGGGGCGCGCCGGCGTTGTCGGTGAATAGGTACCCCTCGACCTCCACCCGCCGGTCGAACGTCCGGGTGAGGACGCTGGCGGCCGTTCCCCAGGCCGGGACCGGCGGTGGGACCGGGTGAAAGGTGGCGTCGAGCTCGAGGCGGGCGCGGTCGGTGCGGTCGTCGCGGCGGACCCCTCGGCGGACCACCGCTCGCAGGCGCACCGGCCGCGGCGAGAGGACCTCGGTCAGCGTGAGGTCGAACCGCCGCCCCTGTGCGCCGTGGGGGGCGTCGCGCGGGGTGGGCTCGCCGCGGATCCGCACCCAGGCGCCGCGGAACCGGTAGAACCAGCGCCGCTCCTCGCCCGTGACCCGGAAGCGGCGCCCCGCCGGATCGACGAGCACCAGCGGCTCGTCGGGGTGCTCGTACACGACTCGCGCCCGCAGCCCCTGCGCGACCGGCGCCGCCCGCCGCTCGAGCTCGACCTCGAACCGCACCGGCGCGTCGGAGGCTGCCAGCCGCACCGCGTGATAGGGCGCGGTGAAGACCTGCTCGGCCAGCTCGTCGGCCGCCGGGCGCCGGTGGTGGACCCGCACCACCAGCTCGGGCCCAGAGGGTCCCTCCCGCCGCTCGATCGCCGTGACCTCGGTCGCGGTCCTGCCTCGGGTCACCGTTCCCTGGGTGACCACGATCAGCATGTCGCGCGCGAAGTCCACCCGGCGAGCCTCGGCTCCCCAGGCGTCGACCTGCAGGGCCTCGAGCGCCGCGAGGTCGCGGACCACGTGCTCGGCGGGCGGGCCGAAGGGGCCCTCGGCGCCGCGAGCCACCGTCTCGAACGGCACGGGGGTGCCGGCAGCGGCCGGCGCGGTGAGCGGGAAGAGCAGCGAGGCGAGCGCCAGCGGTCCGGCGGCGCGGAGCACGGTCATGGGCGGAGCTCCTTCCTTCCAGCGCGGCCCGCTGCAACGGCGCGGCCGCCGAGGTGAAAGGGATCCGAGGCGGGCAACCGCCGCCGCGGCAGGCGCCGAGGCGATCGGCGCCGCCGGGGCGTCGACCGCCCGTCGCGGTTGCGGCTCCTCGCGATTCCCCGCGAGGCGAGTGCGAAGGGCAACGGCGCGTATGCTGTGCCGCGTGAAGCCGTTGTTCAGCAAGCGGACGCTGGGGCCGGGGGTGCGGCGCATGCTGCTGCTCGCTGGGCCGCTCCTGCGTCGCTGGGCGCGCGCGGGGTACTTCGGGGGTCGCCTGGAGCAGCCCCCCGAGCGGATCCTCCTCCTCGCCTGCGGGGGCGTCACCGAGAGCTTGTGGGCGGGGCAGGTCGTCGCGCCGCTGCTCGATCGCTTCGGGTCGGAGGCCGTGTCGGCCGCCTGCCGGCAAGAGACCGCGCCGCTGTGGCAGGGGTGGCTGGGACCCGACCGCGTGCGGGTCTTGCCGGGGCTCGAGCGCGAGCCGCCGCTCGCCATGGGCGCCCTGTGGGAGCTGTCGAGCCCGCTGCGCGACGGCGGCTACGACGTCGCCTGCGACCTGACCGGGAACCGGCAGACGGCGTTGCTGGCCTTCCTGGCGCGGCCCCGCCGGGCGTTCGGCTGCGGCGGCGACGAGCTGGCGAGCCTGCTGTCGGCGCGCCCGGCGCTCCTCCCTCCCGCCGCTCACCTGGCCCGCCGGTCGTGGACCGCGCTGGCGCCGCTGCTGGGGGAGCCGCCCTCGGGCAGCGAGCTGCGCCTGCCGCCCGTGAGCCTCGAGCCCTCTCCCTCGCGAGGCGCGGTCCGCGCGGCGCTGAACCTCCCCAAGGGGCAGCCCTACGCGGTGCTGATCCCCGGCATGGGACCGCCTGCCCTCCGCTGGCCGGTCGAGCACTTCGCCGTCCTGGCGGAGCAGCTCGAGGCGGAGCTGGGGCTGATCCCGGTGGCGCTGGGCGCGCGCCACGAGCGGCGCCTGCTCGAGGCGACCGTCCACCGCAGCCCCCACGGCAAGGTGGCGCTCGACCTGCCCCTCCCCCACATGGCGCGCCTCCTCGAGCGCGCCCGCCTGGTGGTGGGCGGCGACGTGCCGGCGGTGCACCTGGGGGCCGCGGTCGGGGCGCCCGTGGTGGCCCTGTACAACGCGACCGACCCGCAGGTGAGACGGCCCCTCGGGCCTCGGGTGCGCGTGCTCGCCACCGGCTGCCCCCACCGCACCCGCGACCTCGACGTCGACGCGGTGCCCCGCCGCGGCTGCCCCTCGGCGGCGTGTTGGGAGCCGCTCCCCCCCGAGCGGGCCCTGCCCGCCTGCCGGTCGCAGCTGCTGGCTTAGCGATCGCGCTGCGCGCGGTCCGCGGCGAGCTCCAGCCGGCCGGTCTGGAGTGCGAAGGCCGCCGCGGCCATGAGCAGCAAGGGGGCCAGGGGCGTCGCCTTCCCGAAGTCGCCCACCAGCAGGATGATGGACAGGACCCCGCACACCGTCCCGAGCAGGGCGTGCGTCCCTGAGGCGCCTCGCGCCGCGTCGAGCAGGTGCTCCTGACACAGGGCCGCCTCGACGCCCGCGATCGTCCGCGCGGCCCGTGGCGCGCTGCACCCGGGCCGCGAGCAAGGTCCGTCCTCTGCGGGAGGCGCCGGGGCGACGCGCGGCGGACGGACGGAGGGGCGCGTCGCGCCGCCGTCCACCCGCCACGGCTGCGTGAGGCGCGGGGCGGCTTCGGGGGCCACGGGCAGGGGCTGGGGCACGGGAGCGGGCGGCGTCGACTCAGCAGGAGCAGGCGCGAGACCGCTCGGGCCACGCTGGTGGCCGCAGGCGCTGCAGGCGCCGTGCTCGCTCCAGCACTCGCGGTGGTGCCAGGCGGCGCACTGCTCGCAGGCGGTCTTGTCGTCCGCCATGCGCACCGTCTCGTGGCAGTAGGGGCAGCTCCCCAGCTCGCCCAGACGTTGCCGCTCGCGCTCACCCATTGCGCTCACCCTACCCTGCGGAGCGGTGGAGCGAGCGCTACACTCGCCGGGTGCCCCTCGAGCTGACGCCGCGCGCCTCGGCGCCCACCTGCCCGCCCTGTCGCGACACCGTCGCGGTGGGGCCGCGGCAGGCCTGCCCCGCCTGCGGCGCGGTGTACCACGACGACTGCGCGCAGTTCTTCGGCAGGTGCGTGGTCATGGCCTGCCCGGGGCGATTCCTCTCGGTCGCGGCGCTGCGGGCCATGCCGCGGGTCGCCTCGGTCGCGCCGCGCGTGGCCCGGTGGCGCGAGACGCTGGCGGGGCTGGAGGGGCCGTGGCTGGTGTTCATCACCCCGGCTCCCGAGCCCGTGCGCGAGGACCCGGCAGCGGCGCGGACGCTGGGTGACCTGCTGGGCCAGACCGCTTACGACGGCCGGCTGCGGCTCAGCGCCCCCTACGCCGAGCTGGTGGCGCGGGCCGAGGGACGCGGCGACGCCGACGAGGCGGTGGCCGCCCTGCGCCGGGTCGGCGTGCCGGCGCACGTCGTGGGTGCCCCCGAGCTCATGGGGCGCTTCCGCCGCTTCGAGGTGCACACCGCCGAGCTGGGCGAGGAGGAGGTCGTGGTGTGGGACGCCCACGGCCGCCGGCGGGCCTTCGGTCAGGGCGCGGCGCGCCTCGCGCTGCGGGGCGTGCAGGTCCGCGCGCCGCACGCCCGCCCCCGACAGACGCTGGTGGAGGGGACCGGGCGCCTGCGGGTGCAGGGACTGCCGGGCGGCGGCCGCCACAGCGACAGCCGCCACACCGCCTTCGTGTTCGACCCCGACGACCCCGAGCCGGCGGTGGTCCTGGAGCGGGAGCTGAGCCAGGTCCGCGGCGCCTTGAGTCACGCCACCTCGCGCGGCGCCTTCGAGGCGCTGCTCCGCCGGCTGGGCGAGGGCCCGCACACAGAGACCCGCTCCCTGGGCGGGCTGCGCCTGGGGCACCTGCTGCACAGCGAGGAGCCCGAGGGGCGCTTCCGCAGCAACCGCGCGGTGCTCCGCCTCCTGGCCCGGCTGGAGTACTTCGCCTGGCGCGATCGCCGCCGCGCGGGGGCGCGCGACAAGGAGGAGCGGTGAGCGGAGCGGAGCCGCCTCCGGCGATCGAGCAGGAGGGGCCGCCGCGCCTGCGGGGGCGGTTCGGACCGTTGCGCCTGGCGTATGCGCCGCTGGCCGAGCTGCCCACCCCTGCGCAGCCCCTCGAGGCGCTGGGGCGTGCGCTGGGGGTCGAGCTGTGGGTGAAGCGCGACGACCTGGCGAGCTCCGCCTACGGCGGCAACAAGGTGCGCAAGCTGGAGCTGCTGCTGGCCGACGCGGCGGCGCGCGGTCGCGAGCGGGTGGTGACGTTCGGCGCCTGGGGATCGCACCACGCCCTGGCGACGGCGATCCACGGCCGTCGCCTGGGGTTGGCGGTGCGGCTGGAGCTGTTCCCGCAGCCCGTGACGCCGCATGTGGCCCGGCAGCTCCTTTGCGATCAGGCCGCGGGCGCGGAGCTGGCCCCGATCCGCTTCCCCGCCCTGGTCCCGTTGAGGATCGCCGCCCGCACGGTGCTGGGCGCGCCGGGGGAGGTCGTGCCGCCCGGCGGCTCGTCGCCCCTGGGGGCGGTGGGGTTCGTCGAGGCCGGCCTGGAGCTGGCGGATCAGGTGAAGACGGGGCTGCTCCCGGCGCCGGACCTGATCTTCGTCGCCGGCGGCACCTGCGGAACGGCCGCCGGCTTGGCCCTCGGGCTGGAGCTGGCGGGGCTGTCGGCCACGGTCGTGGTGGTGCGGGTGATCCCGGCGGTGGTGTGCAACCGGCGGGCGGTCCTCCGCCTGGCCTCTCGCTGCCGCGCCCGCCTCGAGGAGGCCGGGCTGCCTCCGGGCGCGGGCGGCGGATCGGTCGGGGTGGAGCTGGACGCCCACGCGCTCGGGCCGGGGTATGGCGTCGAGACGCCCGAGGGGCGCGACGCGCTGGAGCGGTTCGGGGCGGCGGGCCTGGCCCTCGAGCCGACCTACACGGCCAAGGCCGCGGGGGCCCTGATCCGGTGGGCGGGCGGCCCCGCCCGCGGCAAGCGGGTCTTGTTCTGGCACACCCTCAGCAGCGCGGACCTCGGCCCGCTCCTCGCCAAGGCCGATGCCGCGGCGCTGCCGCCGGTGCTGCGCGAGGTGGTGCGGAAGGCGGGGCGCTGAGGGGAGCCTCTCTCGTGCCCGTGCCCAGCGCAGCGGTGCCCGTGCCCGACGCGTGCCCGAGCGGTGATGTCGGTGACGTCCCGACCGGGCTCGACGGGTCGCGCTCGTGGTCG
>JAWLGW010000283.1:0-7483 GCA_041690735.1 Planctomycetota bacterium | reverse complement strand
CCGCGCCGGCGCCGCCGGGGCGGAACAGGGGGACGCCGCCGTCGCCGCTGGCGCTGGGGTCGATCGCGAGCAGTTGACACGCCTCCTGAAAGGCGGGGCCGTGCGGCGGCTCGTGGTCGCGCCGGAGCATCTCCGACACCCACTGGTGCGCCATCTCGTGCTTGAGGGTCTCGATCACCGACTCCCACGTGTAGCAGAGCACCTGCCGGCGCGAGATCGTGATCAGCCGCCGGGCCGGGTCCCACGAGCCCCACCGCCGCTCGCCCTCGTGCAGGCGGATCGAGGGGGGACGCAGCAGCGAGCGCAGGTACTGATAGTTGAGGTCGCGCCAGGCCTCGGCCAGCCGCTCGACCAGCCGGCGGTCCAGGGCCTCGCTCAGGCGCGTGCGCGCCAGGGTCTGCTCGTCGTGCTCGAGGTTCGCCCCCCACCGCTCGGCCTCGAGCTCGGGGCACGCGTCCACCGTCATGGGCGCCTCCAGGCGGGGGATTGTAGGCGGGGGGTCTGTCAGGCCGTTGTTCGGGCCGCGAAGTGAGGGGGAGCAAGATTCCGAGTCGCTCGTCGCGGGGCACCTAGCGGTAGCAGTTAGCCATTAGCTGTTAGAGCTGTCGCTCCTCAAGAGCTCCTCGCAAGGGGCCTGCACAAGGGCGCCAGCAGCTAACTGCTAACCGCTAACTGCTAACCGCTCGTGCCCGGATCAAGCCGAGCAGGAGCGCGGCGAGCCGGGGCGGGAGAGAAGACGACGCCGAGTCGTGCCCCCTCACTCAACCGAAGCAGCCGCCCGACCCGCTCCCCCGCGCGGCGCAGCAGCGCCGCCGCCTGCGCCATGGCCTGCTCCACGGTCGAGGGCCCGTCCACGGCCGGGATCAGCGCGGCGAAGCCGGCGGCGTGCAGGGCGTCGATCGCCGCCGGGTCGAGCCCGCCGCCCACCGCGAGCACCGGCACCCCGCGGGCGCGGGCGCGCTCGAGGACCCCCGCCGGCGCCTTGCCCGACAGCGTCTGCCGGTCGAGCCGGCCCTCCCCAGTCACCACCAGGTCGGCGCCCTCCAGCGCGGCGTCGAAGCCGATCGCGTCCAGGACCAGCGCCGCCCCCGGCCGCAGCGAGGCCCCGAACAAGGCCAGCAGCCCCGCGCCCAGCCCGCCCGCGGCCCCGGCGCCGGGGACCTCCGCCACCTCTCGGCCGAGGTCGCGGCGCGCCACCTCGGCGAACCGCGCCAGGGCCCGGTCGAGCTCCGCCACCGCCTGGGGGGTGGCGCCCTTCTGGGGCCCGTACACCGCGGCGGCGCCCTCGGGGCCGCACAGGGGGTTGGTGACGTCACAGGCCGCCGTGACCTCGAGGTCCTGCAGCGCGCTCACGTCGATCCGCGCCAGGCGCGCCAGGGCCGCGCCGCCCGGCGGCAGGTCCGCGCCCCCCTCGTCGAGCAGTCGGGCCCCCAGGGCCTGCGCCAGCCCCGCGCCCGCGTCGCAGGTCGCCGAGCCCCCCAGACCGATCAGCACCCTGCGAGCCCCGTGGGCCGCGACCGCGCGAGCGATCAGCTCCCCCGTGCCGCGGGTGGTGGTGCGGCGCGGGTCGCGGCGCTCGGGCGGCACCAGGATCAAGCCCGACGCCTCGGCCACCTCGACCGCGATCGTCTCGCCGTCGCCGAGGAGGCCATACCGTGCGGTCCGCCGCTCCCCCAGGGGACCGGTCACCTCGACCCCGTGCAGCGCGCCGCCCGTGCTCGCCGCCAGCGCCTCGACCGTCCCCTCGCCGCCGTCGGCGACCGGCAGCGCCACGACCTCAGCCGCGGGGAGCGCCGCGCGCAGGCCCGCCGCCAGCGCCTCCGCCGCCGCGGCGGCGGAGAGCGATCCCTTGAAGGGAGCGGGGGCGACGACGACCTTCACGACCGTGGCGTAGCGCCCGACGGCCGGACCGGCGACGCCTCAGCGCCGCGGCGTCGCACGACCACGACCGCGAGCGAGGCGACGTACAGCAGCCCCCCCGTGCACATCGCCGCCGTCGTAGGGTCGATCAGAGGCGTGAGCAGCGGCGAACGCCCCGCCAGCAGGGCGCCGTGTCCGCGCCACAGCACGACGTCGACCCCATACCCGGCCGCCACCGGCGGCGCGGCTCCGACGAGCAGCACGGCCATCAGCCCGCGGCTGAGGTACGCACCGCTCAGCCCGCGGGCCAGGCTCGCGCTCCGCGCCGCCACCTCGCCCGCCGCCGACAGGGACCAGCCCCAGCCGACGGCGCCCGCGAGGAGCATGAGGGCCGCGGCCGGCCAATCCAGGTTCGGGCTGGGACAGTTACACGAGGGGCTCAGCGCTGCCGCCACCACCGTCAACGCGAGCGCACCGCGCCCGATCCACCTGTTGGCGTACCAGCTCGTGGACATGCACGCAGTATCGACGGCGCCGCGACGGGTTCAAGAGCGGGGCTCGGCCGGCCGTCCGCGCGACACGGCCACCGGCGAGGGGCGCTCGCCCTTCCCTCGACCGGGTCAGCGCCGGTTTGCCCCTGCCGCGTCGCGGCAAACTCGAAGCGAGGGGGGGGACTTCCATGCGCTTCCCGCCACGTCGCTGGCGCTGTGGATCGGGCCGCAGGTCCACGCGCAGGAGGGCGCGGGCCGGGTGGGGAGTTCTCCTCAGGCCCCCCTTCGGTGAGGAGGCGACGGCGCTCCATAACCCCTTTGAAATCGGTCTCAGGCTGATAAAGCCCGCACCGTGAACAGCTTGGGGAGAATGGGGAGAGACTGCCGCAAAGTCTTTCGTTACAGCGCCATAGGGGAGGCTCCGGCGGCGCCTCTATCCGTTCCGCCCCCGGCCGGTAGACTCGCCTCGGCCGACCCGGCCGGACGACCCCATGCTCATTGGCGCCCCCACCCCGTTCCCCCGCCGTCCGCTCGACGCCCACAAGGGCACCTGCGGACACGTGGTGGTCGTGGCGGGGGGACGCGGCATGTCGGGGGCCGCCTTCCTCTGCGGCAAGGCGGCCCTGCGCGCCGGCGCGGGGTTGGTCACCATCGCCTGCCCCGAGTCCGCGAACGCGGTCCTCGAGGTCAAGACCACCTGCGTCATGACCCGCCCCGTCCCCGAGACCCCGGCCGGGACCCTCGGCCGGGCGGCCCTCGAGCCGCTGCGCGACTTCGTCGCGGGGAAGTCTGCCGTGGCCCTGGGGCCGGGCCTGGGCCGACACCCCGAGACCGTCGAGGTGGTGCAGGCCCTCCTGGAGGAGTGGCCCGCCGACGGACCGCCGCTGGTGGTCGACGCCGACGGGCTCAACGCCTTCGAGGGCAGAGCCGACCGCCTGTCGGTCCTGGGCGGGCGGGCCCTGCTGACCCCCCATCCCGGCGAGTTTGGCCGCCTCAGCGGCTCGTCCCGGGAGGCCCTGGCCGAGGACCGCGCGGCGCAGCTGATCCGCTTCGTGTCGCGGGTAGGCGTGGCGACCCTGCTCAAGGGGCACGAGACGCTGGTGGTGGCGCCCGGGGAGGGCGCAGACGGCGAGGGCGAGCCCCGCCGATACGTCAACCTGACCGGGAACCCGGGCATGGCCACCGCCGGCACTGGGGACGTCCTGACCGGGCTGATCGCCGGCCTCCTCGCTCAGGGGCTGCCGCCGTACGAGGCCGGCTGCCTGGGCGCCTACCTGCACGGCCGGGCCGGCGACATCGCCGCCCGGACCCGGGGCTGGGCGCCTCTCATTGCGACCGACCTCCTGGACGCCCTGTGCGAGGCGATCCGGGTGGAGGAGGAGCGACGGTGACGCGAGCCCGAACGCGCGGCCTCCGCCGCGGCGCGACCCGGAGCGGGATCCAGTGGCCGGCGGGGGTGCGCCGCGTCCCGGCCCGCGAGCTGACCTGGACCTGCGACCCGGCCCGCTTGCACCGGGCGATCCAGGCCGACGGCAGGCTGGCGCGAGAGGAGGCGAAGGGCCTGCGCGAGGCGGCCCCCAGCGCCGCTCAGCGGGCCCGGCTGCGGGCTCGGGCCCGCCTCAACGACCGCCCTCAGGCGGCCCTGGCCGAGCTGGTGGGGCAGGAGCGGGCGATCGAGGCCATCGCCACCGGCCTCGGCACCGAGGCCCCGGGCTTCCATGTGTTCGTGTGCGGTCCTCGCGGCAGCGGCCGTCAGGCGCTGGTCCAGGCGGCCCTGCAGGTCTACACCCCGCCGCTGCCCCGCCCCCGCGACCGGGTGTACGTGCCCAACTTCCACCACCCCGAGAGCCCCACGCTGCTCACCCTTCCCCGCGGCAAGGGGCGGCGCTTCCGCAGGGACGTGGACCACATGCTCACCGCGCTGCGCCGGGCGATCGGCTCGGCGCTGGCGACCGAGCAGCACGTGGCCAAGAGCGACCGCCTGCGCCGGCGGGCCGAGACCGCGGCCACGCGGGTGATCGAGGACCTGGCCGCCGAGCTGCGCCAGAAGGGCCTCATCGTGGGGCCGATCCCGGAGGGGTTCGGCACCCCCGAGCTCAGGATCGAGGTGGGCGAGCCCGAACCCCTCTCCAGGAAGGTCGTGGCGCGGCGGCTGCAGGACGGCGAGCTCAAGGAGACCCGCGCCCTCACCCGGCGGCTCAAGCTGTACGAGAAGGCCCTGGCCCGGGTGGAGGAGGCCGCCACCGAGGCTCGCGCCGTGGCCCGCCGGGGCGCCCTCGCGCTGCGGCGGCTGGACGCGCGGGTGGCGCGCGGCCTGGCGCAAGGGTTCACCGACGACCTCGCCACCGCCTACCCCACCGCCCCCGTGCGCCGCTGGCTGGACGCCTTCCTCGAGGAGGTGGGTGACCGGGTCGACCTGTTCGTCGACCGCGACGAGGAGCGCGAGGAGGAGCGCCGCACCGACCTCGAGCTGCTGGAGTGCTTCCGGGCCAACCTGTTCGTCGACTCCAAGGAGCGGCCGGTCCCGCCGGTGATCTTCGAGCCGCACCCCACCTACGCCAACCTGTTCGGCGCGGTCGACCCGACCGAGGGGCTCCCCGACCACCTGCGCCTGCGAGGGGGCGCGCTGCACCGGGCGAACGGCGGCGTGATCGTGGTGGACGCGGTGGAGCTGCTCAACGACCGCGCCGCCTGGAACGCCCTCAAGCGCACCGTCAAGTCGGGGTGGCTGGAGGTCCCCCGCGGCGGCGGCAGCTCGGGCGGCGGCCTGCGCCCCGAGCGGATCCGCACCGCCTTCAAGCTGGTCGCGATCGGCAGCGAAGAGCTGTACGACAGCATGTACGCCTACGACCCCGACTTCGCGGCGGTGTTCAAGGTCAAGGTCCAGGTCGAGGAGGTGCTGCCGCGCACCGAGGAGAACGTGGATGCCATGGCGGGCGCGATCCTGCGCACCGCCCGCCGCGCCGGCCTGCGCACCCCCGACGCCACCGCCCTGGCCCGCCTGCTGGAGCACTCGGCCCGCCTCGCCGGGCGCAACGACCGGCTGGCGCCCTGGTTCTCGGACCTGCTCGACATCCTGCAGGAGGCGGACCGGCTGGCCCTGGTGAGCGGGCACAAGGAGATCCGCTCCCTCGACGTCGACGCCGCCCTCCTCCAGCGGCGCACCCGCCACGACCTGTCCGAGCGCGAGTCGCAGGAGATGCTCGACGACGGGGTGGTGCTCCTCGAGCTCGACGGGCACCGGGTGGGCGTGGTGAACGCCCTGGTGGTCTACGACGAGGGCGCCCACGTCTACTCGCGCCCCACCCGCGTGACCGCGGCCGTCGGCGTGGGACGCCGGGGCGTGGTCGACCTCGAGCGGGAGGCGAGCTTCTCGGGCGACTCGCACCACAAGGGGCTCGAGATCGTGGCCAGCCTCCTGCGCGAGCGGTACGCCCAGGACAAGCCCCTGTGCCTGACCGCCACCCTGTGCTTCGAGCAGTCGTACTCGGTGGTGGACGGCGACAGCGCCAGCCTGTCCGAGGTGCTGGCCCTGTTCTCGGCCCTGGCCGACGTGCCGCTCGATCAGGGGTGGGGCATCACCGGCTCGCTCAACCAGAAGGGCGAGGTTCAGGCGATCGGCGACGTGACCAACAAGGTCGAGGGCTTCTTCGACGCCTGCATCGCCCGCGGCCTCACCGGACGGCAGGGGGTGATCATCCCCGAGTCGAACGTGCGCGACCTCATGCTGCGCCCAGACGTGGTCAAGGCGGTGGAGAAGGGGCGCTTCCACGTGGCCGCCGTGCGCACCGTGGACGACGCCCTCGAGCTCGTCACCGGGCTGCCCGTGGGCGCCCGCGCCAAGTTCCTGGGCCCCTTCCCCGAGGGGAGCCTCAACGGGCGGGTCGACGCCAAGCTGCTGGCCTACGCCGAGGCCGCGCGCCGGTTCTTCAGCGGTCCGAACGAGTAGGAGGCAGCATGAGGCGCGCGCGCGCGGGGACCTGGACGACCGCCTTCGTTGCGGCCGCGGCGCTCGCGGTGGCGCACGGCAAGGACGAGGAGGCGCCGCCGCCCCTGCGGGACGGGCTGCCCAAGGCCAGCGCCTTCGCCAGGGAGCTCCTGCGCCTGATCGAGACCTACCCCGCCGACGGCACCCACAAGTACTGGTGGCCCCGCGGGGACGCCGCCGGCCGCTACACCGGCACCACCCGCGACCTGATCTACAAGGGCGAGACGGTCGCCCGCGGCGACGGCAAGGGGAGCGCCTACTGCTGCGGGCTGACCTTCGAGGTGTTCGTGCGCACCTGGGAGCGCCTGTGCGAGCAGGCGGACCGCCCCTTCGACATCGCCGGCCTGTCGGCCAAGGAGCTGCTGCAGCTCCGCCGCCGCTGGTACGTGGCGACGGACGACCGCTCCGGCTGCCAGGGCGCCCTGGTGGCCGTGGGCCTGGGCCGCAAGGTGGAGCCCAAGGAGGCCCGCCCCGGCGACTTCGTGCAGCTGTGGCGCGGCAGCGGCAGCGGCCACTCGGTGATCTTCCTCGGCTGGGAGCGTAGAGGCGGCGAGGTGACGGGGATCCGCTACTGGTCGACCCAGACCGCGACCGACGGGATCGGCGAGCACACCGAGCGCCTCGGCGGCAAGGGCATCGACCTGGCCCAGTGCGCCTTCGTGCGCGCCGGACGGTGAGGGAGGCCCCGGAGAGGCCCCGCGCGTCGTCCGCAGACTAAGTGAGGGGGCACGATTCCGAGTCGCTCGTCGCGCGGCACCTAGCGGTATCGGGGTAGACCGGGGAGGTCACCCTCCCCGGCCCCCCACGGATCCGGACGTGCCCAACTAAGGCATCCGGCTCCTCGGGTCACGGGTTCGCTGCGCGGTACCTGCCCGCCGCCCTGTGTTCGCTCCCGCGGGCACGGCCGGCTAACTCCCGCGGGCCTGGGTGTTGGTAAGCCGGCCCCCGCCGGCTTCTCGGGCTGGAGAGAGGCAGAGCCTCCCAGGTTCCTGGGCGGGTAGTCCCCCCTCGCCCCTCGGCTCGGGGATCAGCCCACTGGGTTCCACTCGGAGGTTTCCGCGTGACGTCACGTCATGACTTCCCCCTCCGCCAGGCTTCGCCTGGCGCACTAGCAGTTAGCCATTAGCTGTTAGAGCTGTCGCTC
>JAWLGW010000282.1:0-7496 GCA_041690735.1 Planctomycetota bacterium | reverse complement strand
GGGGCCACCAGCGCCGTGGCGGCGCCCTCCAGGGCGGCGAAGCCGTAGCGCGCGCGCCGGGCGGGGTCGAGGGCGAGGTCCGCCTCGAGGGGGCCGTCGACGCTCAGCTCGGGCTGAGCGCGCCGCGCCAGGTCGACGCCGCGGCCGATCCGCTCCACCAGCAGGTCGGCCGCAGGGCCGCGGGAGGCGCCGAAGCTGCTCGGCCCCAGGATCGCGACCTGCGGCGTGGACTCCGGGTCGAGGCGCCGCGCAGCGGCGGCCGTGAGGGCGGCGATCCGTGCCAGCTCCTCGCTGGTCGGCTCGTCCCCGACCGTGTCGGTCAGGAGGCGCAGGGCGACCTCACCCTCGGGCCCGGCGCGGAGCGCCACCAGGTGGGCCCCGACCGGCCGAACGGCGGCGTCGCTCAACAGGTCGAGGGCCGGCCCCAGGGCCGCGACCGCGCCGGTGGGGCGGGCGGCCGGGACGACGAGGGCCTCGGCCTCGCCCGCCAGGAGCATGCAGGCGGCGAAGGCGCGCGGCTCCTCGGCCAGCGCCTCTGCGGCCGCGAGGTCGAGGCCCAGGGTCCGGCCCCGCGCGGCCAGCAGCGCCTCGGCGTAGGGGACGCGCCACTTGTCGCGGCGGGCGTTGATCACCCGCACGCCCTTGAGCGACAGCCCCTGCTCGCGCGCGCGCGACTCGAGGCGGAACAGGTCGCCCAGCAGGATCGGCACCGCCCAGCCGCGCTCGGTCAGCAGGCAGGCCGCCTCCACCACCCCCGGCGCCTCACCGTCGGGGAACACCACCCGCCGCGGCGCGGCCGCCGCGCGCGCGGTCAGGCCGCCCAGGGCGCGCCGCAGGGGCGAGCGCCACGCGCCCACGGCGAGGGCGTTGGGTCCGGGCTCGGGGAGCGCCTCGCCCTCGCGCTCGGGGTCGGCGGCGGCCGCCTCGAGGAGCGCCCGCGCCACCGCCGGCAGCACCGGCGGCGCCGCGGGCCCGGGCAAGGCGCCCGCCTCGGCCAGCGCCGCCAGGGCGCGGGCCGCCGCCAGGCAGGCGGGCAAGGGGCAGGGCCCCAGCCCGTCGACCGCGCCCCGCACCAGCGCCGGCAGGACCCGCCCCGGATCGCGCCGGGCGACGGCGACCACGGTCCCTTCGGCAGGAGCCTCGGCGCCGTCGGCCTCCTCCTCGGCGACCAGCAGCAGCCGCGCCTCCGCCGGGAGCGGCTCGTCGGGCCCGAGGGCGTGGTTGCCCTGCTCGGGGACGCCGGCGCGCTCGAGGAGCTCGGCCACCAGCTGGGGCCGCACGCCCCGGGCGGCGATCACCGCCTCCTCCAGCGGCACCTCCAGCGCTGCCTGCGCCGCCAGCGCCCGGGCCGTGGAGTCGATCAGCGCCGCCTGCGAGGCGAGCACCACCGGCCGCTCGGCGGCCTCGCTGGCCGCCTCGGCCAGGGCGTCCTCCTCGAGGTCGAGCACCAGCGCGGCGCAGGAGGGAGCGAGGGCTCGCGCGAGGGCGGCGACCCCCTCGGGCTCGGCGGCGGCGAGCGGCAGGTCGATCGCCTCCAGGCCCGCCGCGGCGAGCAGCGCCGGGTCGGGCGCCGGCGCCTCGGGGTCGCGCAGCCAGGCGACGCGGGCGCGGGGGAGCTCGAGGGGACGGGGGGGGTCGGTGTGAGCCATGACTTCGTCATCCCACAGGCCGCGGGAGCAGTCAACCTGATCGGCGCCCCTCATGACGTCCAGGGGGACCCGGCGTCGCCTCGGGGGGCGCTCGGCGCTACGGTGTCCCCATGAGCCTCGCGCTGGGACGCTGCACCTACTGCCACGGCGAGTTCGAGCAGGGGGACGCCCGCTTCACCTGCGCCTGCCGGGCGAGCACGCACGCCGACTGCCGCGAGCTGCTGGGGAGGTGCACCACCGTAGGGTGCGCCGCGCCCGGGCCCGCCCCGCAGGCGCGACCGCTCGCCGACGTCCTGGTGCTGGGGCGAGGGCTGTCGTGGATCTGGCGCCTGCTGGTGGCGATCGTGTTCCTGCCGGCCGCCGTCGCCGCGGGGACCGTCGCGGGGGTCACCCTGCTGAACGGGACGGCCCCCCTGGGCGGGCTGGTCGCCGCGCTGTTGGCGACGGCGGTGTGCGGAGCGCTCGGCACCCTGGCGCTGCTCGGCGAGGAGGAGGTGCACCTCGTCGCCGGCGGAGCCCGGGCGGAGGAGTGGCACCACCTGCGGGTCCCCCTGGTCGGCTGGACCCTGTGGAGCGCCTGCAAGCGGCGCGTCTCGACGGCCCCCCTCGACCACGTGGACCTCGCGCGGCAGGTGACGGTGGGCGAGAAGGGGAGGGAGTCGATCACCTACCTGGTCACCCTCGGAGCGCGCGGTCGCGAGGGCCCGCTGGTCCTGGGCGAGCGCAGCTCGCTCCCGCCGGCGCGCGCCCTGGCGGAGCGCGTCGCGAAGCACCTCCACCTGGGCGTCCTCGACTGCACCACGGCGGAGCGGCCGACCCTGCGGCCCAAGGGCACCCTCGATCAACCTCTGGCGCTGCGGCCGGCAGGTGACGCGGACGACCGCGCCCTCGCTCCGCCCGCCTTGGGGCCGCTGCGGTGGCGCCCCCAAGGGGGCGGTCTGGCCGTGGCGGGGGAGCGCCTCGACCGGGGCAAGGCGATCGGCTGCATGGCGGCCTGGGCGGTCCTGGCTGGCGCGCCCCCGCTGGCGCACCTGGCGGCCGGCGAGGCCTCCCTGCCCGCGCTGGTGGGCGGCGCGGCGCTGGTGGGGCTGCCCTTGCTGATCCTCACCTGGGCGGGCTTCGTTCGGCAGGACCTGACCGCCGACCCGACCGGCGTCACCGTGACCACCTCCCTGGGCCCGCTGCGCCGTCGAGCGCGGATCGAGGCGGAGGACCTCGAGGAGGTGGTCGTCACCCGCGACGGAGAGCGGTGGGCCCTCACCTGCCACGCCGACGCGCGGACGCTCCGGTTCGGCGGCGGCAGCGAGCGCGCGGCCCTGGAGCGGCTGGCCGCCGCGGTGCGCGTCGCCGTGCGACCGCGGCGCGCCTGCGGCAAGGAGGACCCCGCCCGGCACGAGCCCCCGCGGCGATTCGACGAGGAGCAGACCTGATCGATCAGTCGAGGGGGACCTCCGGAGCCGCGAAGGTGACGTCGGTGAGGCCCAGGCGCACCACCTCGTTGAGCGCCGAGACCACGTGCTGGGTGGGGACCATGGGCTTGGCGTCGATGATCACGGGCAGCCCGTTCGGCCGCGCCGCGCGGTCCGCCGCCGCCAACGCCTGCAGGCCGTCGTGCAGCGCCCGCCACACCGGCGACGCCGGCCCCGCCGCCTCCAGCTCGCCGGGCGCGTTGAGCCGCCGGGCCCCCAGCGCCACCACCACGGCCCCCCGCTCGCCCGCCGCCGCCGCGCTCCCGTCGGGCCGCACGCACAGCAGCCGGACCCGCGCCTCGGCGACCTCATGCGCGCTGCGGACGACGCCGGGCCCCCGGTCCCTGGGCAGGAACGCCTGCAGCACGCCCTCCTCCGTGCGGAAGGTGGTGGCGCACATGAAGAAGATCAGCAGGTTGAACACGATGTCGATCATGGGGGTCAGCTCGAGCTGCTCCTCCTCGGAGCCGGCCTGAGCCTGCTTGCTTCGCGCCACGGGACACCTCCTGGCCGTCCCACCCGCCGGGGGGACCCGGAGTTCCCGCGCGCTCAGGCAGGCGGGAGCGAGCCGCCGGCGGTCATTGGCGCGAGGTCGAGGCCGACCTCGAACAGCTCGAGCAGGCGCTCCCCCTGCTCGCGGTCCAGGAGCGCCTCCCGCAAGCGCGCCAGCAGCGGCGCCGCGGTCAGGCGCACGGCGGCCGGGCGGAGGGTGCCCTCGACGTCGCGCCGCTCCCACAGGTACGGCAGACGGCACCTCGCACAGCGGACCACCCCTCCCGGCTCCGGTCTCCCGCCGCTCGAGACGCCGTGGACCAGGTGGGCCTCCTCCGGCCGCGGCTCCACCCGGTCCGGCAGGTGGCGGCAGGCGGTGCACCCGGCCACCCGCGCGGCCTGCGAGGCCTCGACCGGGGCCGCTCGGGCGGCCAGCTCCGCCAACGGCTCGTCCGCGGGGCGCTCCGCCTCCAGCGCCGCGCGGACCTCCGCGACGGCCTCCCGCAGCGCCTTGCGACGCGCAGCCGCCGCGGGCGTCAGGTCCTCCAGCTCCAGCGCCAGTCGCAGCGAGCGCGCCGTCTCGCGTTGCACCGACCGGGCGCGGCGCACCGCCTCGCTCCTGGCGCGAGCGAACCACTCGTCCACCGCCAGCCGGCGCAGCTCCTCCGCGTCTTCGCTCCCCCCGACCAGGAACTCGTAGTCCGTGTCGTACCGGTAGGGCGTCTCGCAGCGCCGGCAGCGCAGCAGGGCGTGTTTCCGGTCCACCTGCAGGTCCCCCACCCACCGGGGCAGGATCGCGTACGCCTGCGGAGGCAGGCGACCGGGCCGGGTCGCGCTCGACAGGGCGTAGCAGCTGGCCGGGAGCGCCTGGCAGGTGACGCAGGCGGCGATCGCCGCCCTGCGGCGTCGAATCACCTCCTGCAGCTGCCGCTCCAGCCCGGGCAGCGCGCGCGTGGCCTGACGTCCGCCGCCGGCGAGCGCGGCCAGGTGCTCCTCGATCGCGACCGGGTCGAGGCCCTCGGCGTCGTGCATGCGCAGAATGGTGCGACACGCCACCCCGACGAGCAAGAGACGGGGACAGATGACCCGAAAGACAGACCTTCGTGCCCGTGTCCGTGCCCGTGCCCGTGCCCGAAGGCCTTGCGGGCACGGGCACGGGAGGCTGTCGCGAAACGCGAGGAGCCCCTCGCGAGGAGCTCTATCGAACACGGAATATCAACAGGGAATATCAACGAGAACAGCGAACGGCTCGTCCTCCGAGACCTAACTGCGTTGCCTACAGCGGAGCCATTCCCTGTTCCCATTCTCTGTTTGCTGTTGATATTCCGTGTTCGATCTCCTCGGGCTGCCGCGGCTGCGTGTTACGACAGCGTCACGGGCACGGGCACGTAAGGAGGGCGCCAGCCCCGCAGCCATGCGTGCTTGTCATTGAGCTCAGCTGCACCCGCAAGAGACGGGGACATCCCATCCGCCGGGCGCGCTCGCCGCTCGAGCCGCGCTCGCGCGCCGCAGGTGGCGACGGTCACTCCGACTGCCGGACGCTCTCGATCACCCGCTGGACCAGGTCCACGTCCCAGTCGAGGGAGAAGGCGACCACGATCACCTCCTGGTACTCGTCGCCGACGACCCGCCCGGCGGAGGCCATGCGCACCCTCCCCGCCGGGGTGCCCTTGTCCAGGAACACGCCCGAGCCCACCAGGAGCGAGAACCGGCGCCCGCCCAGCGAGACCTCCTGGTGGCGCTCGACGCGCAGGTCGCGGAGCGCCGGGTTCTCCTCCTGCTGGGCCCACCACATCTCCTGGGCCTGCGCGAACGTCATGACCCCCGGCCACTCGCCGCCGTTCACCGCGACCTGCGAGGCGCCCGCCGCCGACAGGTAGCGGTCCTCGCCCGGCACCCGCCGCCAGTCCTGCGGCATCTCGAGCGACAGGTCGGCCGAGGTCGACACCCGCTTCCAGCCCGCCTGCTGGCGCTCGATCGTGAGGCTGCCCAGCGCCCGCTCCAGGAGCGGCGCGCACCGCTCGTGCAGGTCGCGCGGGGCGATGTGGAACACCAGGTACGCCTCTCCCTCCCGGACCCCGACCAGGAGCGCCTCCCCCTGCGTCGGCACCATCTCGGCCTCGCCCCCCACGGCGAAGCGCAGGGCGGGCAGCTCCCGCCACTCGATCGCCTCGGCCGCGCCCAGCTCGAGCTCCTGGCGCTCGTTGATCCCGCTGCGGAGCCGCTCGCCCAGCGCCAGGCGCGGCTGCACGTCGAGGGGCAGGGAGAAGGGCATGGCCAGGACCATGAGCGCCGCGCCGGTGGGGTGCATGGCGCCCCACATGCGAGGGCCGCCCTCACTGCCGGAGCTGTGGCGCAGCGTCCAGTCGGCGCCGGGCCGCCGCAGGGTGAAGGCGTCGGCGGTCATGACGTCGCGCCCCAGCCCCAGGGGGTCCTCCTGCTCCTCGCCGTCGCGCACCGTGAGGTCGGGCGCCGCCTCGGCGGTCGTCGGCAGGAGCCGGCCGCCGGGGACCTCCTGGTGCTCGCCCTCGACCAGGCGCCCCTCGGGGTCGAGGCGCGTCACCCTGTCGTTCGCCTTCAGCCGCCAGCCGCCCTCGGGATGTCGCTCCAGCGCGACCCTCCGCTCCCGAGCCCCCTTGCCCGGCAGGTCGATCAGGGTCAGCTTGCGCTCGCCGGCCGGGAGCTCACCTCGCAACACCCGCTGCAGCACGACGGCGAGGCTCCACACCTCCTCGGTGATGCGCCCTCGCCGCGGCGGGAGGTCGCGCACGCGCACCTCGTACTCCAGGGCGCCTCCCTCGCCCGGCTCGGCCGTGGCCGTCGTCACCCCCCAGGGCGCCTCGACCCGGTAGTCGTACCGCAGGACCCGACCGTGCGCGTCGGCGTCGAGGCGGGTGACCTGGTGGATCCGCTCCTCGCCGACCGCCCACCACCGCTCCCCCGTCCAGGTGAAGCGGGCCTCGCCCCCAGCCGCGCCCGGCCGCTCGACCAGCCGATCGCGGCGCCAGCCGTTCTTGTGGCCGGCCTCGAACTCCGCCGACCACTCGTCGTACACGGTGACCTCGGCGGACGGGTCCTGCGCCGCCGCCGGCGGCGCCGACAGGCACAGGGCGAGGCAGACGGGCAGCGCGCGGTTCATGAGGCTCCTCCTCCCGCCGGGATAACCGCCGGATCCCCCTCCACGCAACCCGATCCTCGCCCGGTCGAGGGAGGCGCTCAGCGCCCGGCGGGATCGGCCGCGAAGCGGGTGCGGTAGATCCGCGCCCGCTGGCACACGTCCAGCACCTCCTGCACCTCGCGGAACGGGGCGTCGCGGTCGGCGCGCACCGTGAGCTCCAGGGTGGAGGCGGCGTCCTCCTCCACCGGCAGCCCCGCCGCCTCCGCCTCCAGGAGCAGCGTCAAGGGCGGGTCTTCGCTCGCGCGCGCCTCCGGCCCGACGCTCCATGTCCGTCCGCGCACCCGCACCCGCCCGTCCGCCAGCACGTTCACCTGCATCACGTCGGACGCGTCCTGCGCCGACAGCTCCCGGGCCTGGTCGGCCCGCGCCAGCGCCAGCTGCTCCACCTCCAGGTTCGACATCTCGGCCACCAGCAGGAAGAACACGATCAGGTTGAACACGATGTCGATCATGGGCGTGAGGTCCAGCTTCTCCACCGCCCCCACCGCCGCCGCCCGCCGCTCCGCCATGGCTCACCTCCGCGGCAGGACACCCGCGCGGACGGCGGTTGGTTCCGGGGGAGCCGCTCCTACGAGCCCGTGCCCGATAGGCTCCCGGGCACGGGCACGGGCACGAACGAGCTGTCGCTGCACTTCGCGAGGGCCTCTCGAGTCCCCCCGGGCCCCGCAACCGTTCAGCACGTCCGCCGCCGCGACTGCACCGCGTCGG
>JAWLGW010000281.1:0-7499 GCA_041690735.1 Planctomycetota bacterium | reverse complement strand
GGTGACCGACGCCTTGATCATGGCCGGGGTCCTGGGGGCCCGCAGCGAGGCCGAGGCCGCCGTCGCCGCCCTGGCGGCGGGGTGCGACGCGCTCCTCTCCCCGCGGGAGCCCGAGGCGGTGATCGCGCGCCTCGCCGCCTGGGCAGGCGAGGCGGCCGACCAGCGGGCCCGCCTCGAGGAGGCGGCGCGCCGCGTCGAGGCGCTGGGGGGGGGCGCGCGCGAGGCAGAGGCGACCGTCGGCCAGGCGGGCCTCGAAGCGGCGAGCCTGGCCCGGGAGGTGGCCGGGCGGGCGGTCACCCGCCTCGGCCCCGCGCGCCCTCCGCTCCGGCGGGGCGAGCGGGTCGACCTGGTGGTGCTCGACGACGACGCGGCGCCGATCGCGCTGCCGGACGGTGTAGCCCCGGCGGCCGCCGACACGGCGACGTCCTCGTTCCTGGGGCACGAGGTCGTCGCCTGCCTCGACGAGGCGGGGGTGGCGGTGCGCCTGGTCGAGCCCGACGAGCCGCTGCGCGGCGGCCAGCGGGTGGTCGCGGTGGTCGGCTGCCGGGTGCGGGCCTGGAAGGGGCGGTGGGGCTTGGCGCCCGAGCTGGCCGCGCGCCTGCGCGCGCTGCCCGCGGAGCGGACGACGGTGCTCGCCCTGTGCGGCCCGGCGCCGCTGGCGGGCGCGTTGGAGCACGCGGGCTCGGAGGGGCCCGAGGTGCTGTTCGGCTACGACGACGCGGCCGCGGCCCAGGCCGCGCTCGCGGCGGCCCTCCTGGGCGCTCCGGCGCCCGGGCGGCTGCCGGGCCCCTCGCCGCAGGCGAGCGCGTGACCGGGCTCACCGGGGTCGACTGGGCGATCGTCGCCGCCTACTGCGTGTTCGTCCTGGCGCTGGGCGTGTGGGCGCAGCGGCGGGAGGCGGGCAAGGACACCGAGCACTACTTCCTCAGCGGGAGGAACCTCCCCTGGTGGATCGCCGGCGCGTCCATGGCGGCGTCCGCCTTCTCGATCGACACGCCCCTGTACGTCACCAACCTGACGCGCACCCACGGGGTGCACGGCAACTGGGAGTGGTGGTACTTCGGCGTCTCGGGGGTCCTGGGCGCCACGATCATGGCCCGCTACTGGCGCCGCGCGGGCGTCATGACCGACCTCGAGCTGATCACCCTCCGCTACACCGGCCGCGCCGCCCACGTGCTGCGTGGCTTCCGAGCGGTGTTCTTCGGGCTCCTGGTCAACCCGCTGGGCATGGCCGCGGTGATCGTGGCCGCGATCAAGGTGCTGGGCGTCGTCGAGCCCTCGCTGGTGGACGCCAGCGGCTGGCCCGAGGGGCGGGGCGTGCTCCTGATCGGCGGCGTGGTGGCGGTGGCGGTGGTGTACTCGGTCCTGTCGGGCTTCACCGGGGTGGTGCTGACGGACCTGGCGCAGTTCGTGATCTCCATGGTGGGCGCCGGGATCATGGCCTTCTGCGCCGTCCGCGCGGTGGGCGGCCTGGAGGCCCTCACGACCCACCCGGCGGTGGCGCCCAAGCTGGCCTTCGTGCCGGCGGTCACCGCCGAGGGGGGCGGCCTCAGCGACGGCTTCAGCCGCATGGCGATCTTCCTGGGCGTCTCCTGGTGGACGTTCGTCAACGCCGACGGCGGCGGCAAGTACGTCCAGCGCATGGCGAGCTGCCGCGACGAGCGCGAGAGCGAGCGGGCGACGTGGTTCGCCACGATCACCTTCGTGGCCCTCCGCTCCTGGCCCTGGATCCTGGTCGGGCTGGCGGGGCTCGTGCTGTTCCCCCAGGCCGTCGATCCCGAGCGGGTCTACCCCGACGTCATGCTGAGCCTGGGCCCCGGCTTGACCGGGCTGGTGTTCGCCTCGCTGATCGCGGCCTTCATGTCGACGGTCGACACTCAGCTCAACTGGGGCGCCAGCTACCTGGTCAACGACCTGCTCAAGCCCTACCTGCTGCCGGGGCGGAGCGAGCGGTTCTACGTGTGGGCGGCGCGGCTGTGCGCGGTGCCGACCCTGGCGGTGGTGCTGCTGTTCTTCGCCCTCGACCCCTCGGGCCAGCAGGGGGCGAGCAGCAAGGTGCTGCAGGCGACGAAGTACCTGCGCGGGGTGATCCTGGTGTCGAGCGGCCTGGGCGCGGTGTACCTGCTGCGGTGGTTCTGGTGGCGCCTCACCGCCTGGGGCGAGGTCGCGGCCATGGTGGCCGCGCCGCTGGCCGCCTGGACCTGCAAGCGGCACGAGCTCGACTTCGCCCCCTCGACCCTCTTCGTCACCGCCGCGGCGGTGGGGGCGGCGGTCGGGGTGTCGCTCCTGCTCCCCCACGACGGGACCGCGCGGGAGCACCTGGCCGCCTTCGTGGAGCGGGTGCGACCGGCGGGCCTGTGGGGGCCGCTGCGGCGCCCCGGCGCGCGGGGGAGCGGCGCCTTGCTCCTGGTCCGGTTCGTGGCCGGGAACCTGGTCCTGTTCGGCCTCACCTTCGCGATCGGAGGCCTGCTGCTGGGCAAGGGGCCGGGGGTGGTGCTGCTCAACGCCGGGCTGCTGGCGGCAGGTGTGGCCCTCGACGCCCGCGCCCGCGTCTGGTTGGCGGCGGACGGAGCGGAGGCGGCATGAGCGACGACGTGGAGGTGGAGGTGGAGGGCGGCGAGGGGCAGCCGGTGGTGCTCCTGCACGGCCTGGGGCGTACTCGCCTGGCCATGCTCCCTCTGGCCCGGACCCTGGCCCGGCAGGGGTACGCGCCGATCAACGTGGGCTACTTCGGCCCCGCCGGCCTGGCCTATGGCGTGGCGCAGGTGGGTCGGATCCTGGCCGAGCGCCTGGCGCCCTACGCTGGGCGGCAGGTCCACTTCGTGACCCACAGCATGGGGGGGATCGTCGCTCGGGCCTACCTCTCGGGGGAAGGCGCCGACCTCCCTCCCGGGCGGCTGGTGCAGCTGGCGCCGCCCAACCAGGGCGCCTGGCTGGCCGACGCGGTCGGGCGCGTGCCGCTGGTGGGGCGGGTGCGCGCCCTGCGCGACCTGGGCACGGCCGGCGAGTGCGCGCCGCTGCCCACGCTGGAGGGCTGGGAGGTGGGGGTGGTCGCCGGCCGCAGCTTCGGCCCCTGGCACCGGGGCGAGCCGAGCGACGGGGTGGTGCGGGTGAGCGAGACCTACCTGCCCGCTGCGCGGGACTGGATCCTCCTCGAGCACTTCCACACGATCGTCATGGCCGCCCGCGACGCCCAGGAGCAGGTGGCCTGCTTCCTGCGCGAGGGGCGCTTCGGCGACCAGGCGCCTCGGCTGGAGCGGACGGCCGCTGGCGAGGTGGTGGTGCGCACCGCCGCGGGCGAGGTCGAGGCCCTCAGAACCGAGCCGTCACCGCGAAGCCCAGGTTGAGGATCACGCCCCCCGCCTCCCAGCCGCCGGTCGGGTCGCCGGCGCCCTTGTCGGCGGAGACGGTCGGGTGCCAGTGGAGCTGCAAGAACAGGTCGACGTCGAAGCTGGCGTCCTTCATGGCCTCCTCGATCGTCTCGGCCGACCCCTGCTCCGCGATCGGCGCCTCGGTCACGGCCTGCGGCGCCTTGCCGAAGGTGAACCCGCACCCGAAGGCGAAGGTGTGGCGGCCGCCATCGATCAGGTTGGTGGCCTCGTCCTCCTGGTCGGGCACCGAGCTGGTGCGGTAGGCGTAGCCGCCCCGCAGGATCAGCCAGTCGGTGGTCACGTACTCCGCGCCCAGCTTGGGGCTGAACACGTCCCGGAACCGCTGCCGCTCCGCCAGGGAGGTGTCGCCGGCCGAGACCACCAGGAAGGGGGTGTCGAAGCCCGACCAGGCGTACCAGGCCAGGTCGAAGGTCAGCAGGAGGTCGGGCCCGAGGTTGACCGCGGTGCCGAGCTGGACCTGGTGCGGCGTGTAGAAGGTGATCGTCTCTACCTCGAGGACCGACGAGCCCTGCACCGCCACCGGGAAGTCGAGCTTGAAGGAGAGCTCGCTGCGGTAGGTGATGCCGAAGCTGATCCAGTCGGCCGGCGTGAGCAGCACGCCCGCCACCAGCCCCGCGTCGGGGACCAGGCCGAGCTCGAAGGAGGCGTCGCTGACGCCGGCGTCGGTGCTGCCCTGGGCGTCGACGAACACCGAGGCCCCCAGCCCCACACTGATCCAGTCGGTCAGCTTGACCGCCCCCGCGGCCAGCAGGTGGAGGCGGTCGTGCCGCTCGCCGTAGCGGAACCACTCGGGCCGGCTGGCGTCGGTGGTGGCCTCGATCGCCACCAGCCCCCGGGTGGGGACGAACACCCCCAGCCCGAAGGCGAACCGGTCCGGCACGTCGAAGGGGATCGTGGAGGAGACGCCCAGGGTGAAGGCCGACAGGGGCGGGATCCGCTCGGCGGCGTCCTCCCCGGCGCCGGTCTCGGTGTCGACCGACAGGGCGTAGTGGGCGAAGGAGAACCCGCCGGTCAGGTTGAGGTGGCGCGAGAGGATCAGGCCGCCCGGGTTGTAGTAGGTGGCGGTCGAGTCGCTGGCCAGGGCGGTGAAGGCGCCCGCCATGCCCTGCGCGCGCGGGCCGAAGCCGAACTCCTCGAAGTTGTCCGCCCGCGCGCTGCGGGGCAGCGCCGCGGACGTCACCGCCAGCAGGGCGAGGGCCAGCAGCAGGCTCCGGCTGGCTGGGGTCACGAGCGAGTCCTCTCCCGCCCCGGCCGCGCGCTGCTCGGGGGCGGCGGGATTCTACGGGAACCGGGGGGGCGCTCGCAGCCGCGCCGAGCCCCGCGCCGGGTGGTAGCTTGAGGCGGGGCGAGAGGAGCCGGTAATGGGCGAGGTGTTCGGGATCGAGGGCGGCGGCAATCAGGGTGGGGCCAAGGAGGGCGCCAAGAAGCCGCAGGGGCCGCCGGGCGAGGGACCCCGCGGCCGCTACATGCAGTACGACAACGAGATGGGCGCCATGATGCTCAACCTCCCCCCGCGCTTCGCCAAGTACAAGGCGGAGCTCGAGGAGGACCTCATGGACGAGTTCTATGGGGCGGCCGCCGGCGGCAAGGAGCAGCACCGCACGATCGACGAGTGGATCGCCGAGTGGATCCGCCGCAAGGAGGAGGAGGACCCCGACCTGTTGAGGGAGGGGGGGGACGAAGTCTTTTGAAGACAGAACAGAGAATATGAATATGAACCGGGAACAGGAAATGAAGCTCATTCCTCACTCCCGGGCCTACGAATGAGGAGTGAGTTCATTCCTCATTCCCGGTTCATGTTCATATTCTCTGTTCGTTCTCTCTCTGCTTAGGCCTCCTCCAGCTCCTTCAGCCAGCCCAGCAGCTTTGCGCGCGCCCACTCGGGCGCGCCCGCGCGGAGCAGCCCGAAGTGGCCCACTCGCTCGGGGCCGTGGGCGGTGGGGTCGAACACCTCGCGACGCACCCCGGCGGCCGAGAACCAGCGCAGGAGGGCGTCGACGGTCGGCAGCGGGGCGTAGTCGTCGTCGGTGACGTGGACGCCGATCAGCGGGCCCTGGTAGGCGGCGAAGCGGCGGGCCGAGGGGGTGCCGTCCCAGCGGGCGAAGCGGCCCTCGCGCCCCCAGCGCACCCAGTGCAGGACCACGTCCCGCGGCAGGGGCTCTCCCAGCAGGAGGCGCCAGCCGGGGAGCTCGCCGAAGGCCGAGGCCAGGCGGGGCAGGACCCGGTAGGCCGCCTCGATCCGCAGCCGGCCCCGACCGCGATACAGGCGCGGCAGCCCCTGGGAGGCTCCGATCAGCAGCGCCCCGTCCACCTCGCGCACGCCGGCGTGCCCGAGCAGCATGCCGCCTATGCTGTGGCCGACCACCAGCAGCCGACGCGGGCGCAGGGTGGCCCGGGCGGCCCGAATCGCGGCGCGCACGTCGAGGGCCCAGTCGTCGAGGTTGGTGCGCGGGTCGCCGCTGTGGAGCGAGCGGCCCACGCCCCGGTAGTCGAAGGTGAGGGCGCTGTAGCCCTCGCCGGCCAGGAAGGCGGCGGTGTCGCTCAGGTAGCGCGCCGGGGCGGCCAGGGCCCCCAGGAGCACCACCGCGACCTCGGGGGACTCCCCCGAGGCGGGGCGGAACAGCCGCCCGTGCAGGGCCAGCCCGCAGGTGGTGGGAAAGGCGACAGGCTCCCCCGCTTCGTCGGGGGGGGTGGCGGCGGGGGACGCGGCGCTGGAGCCCGGCATGCAGGATCGTTCCGCGCCCGCGCCCCGCTCCCCTCGCTAGACCCGGACGGTCTTGCCGCGAGGGGTGGGCGCGAAGGGCACCCGCTCGGCGTCGGCCCACAGGTGCTCGAGGTCGTAGAAGTCGCGGGCGTCGGGCGTGAACACGTGCAGGACCACGTCGCCGAAGTCGCCGCACACCCAGTCGGTCGAGCGCTCGAGGTGCCAGGGCTGCTCGCCGCGGCTCTTCACCAGGGCCAGCGCCTCCTCGCCCAGCAGCTGCGCGTGCTTGGTGCTGCGGGCCGTGGCGAGGACGAACACGTCGATCAGGCTGTGGCGCGCCGACACGTCGAGGATGGCCACGTCTTCCGCCTTCTTCTCGTCCACGATCCGTGCGATGTCCTGGGCCAGGGCGAGGGCGGAGTCCGTTGCCATGCGATCTCCTCGGTCGGGGCGGAGGGGGCCATCGGGCCCCATGTTCTCTCTTCGTAATACCATGCCGCGAACGCTTCCCCCAGCGAGACGGTACCCGTCCGGGGACCTGTCGGGGAGTGTGGTTTGCCTCTCTTGCGTGCCCGTGCCCGCGGAGTTTCGTGCCCGGGCACGGGCACGAATGAGCTGCCGCTGCATTTCGCGACAGCCCTCCCCCGCATTCTCCCCCCAGACGCTCCGCGGCGGCGCGCGCTGCTCCTCCTTGAGCAGGAGAGAGCGGTGAGCCCGCACCCGCGCGAGGTGCTCCGACGCGCTGGCGTCTCGGGGCGAACCCGCCTACCCTGGCGCCGTGGAGCCTGGGGCGCGGCTGGTGCTCGAGGGGGAGGGCGTCTCGTGCGCCCTGGGGGAGAGCCCCTGCGTGGTGGGGCGCCTGCAGAGCTGCGGGCTGACCATCGACCACGAGCCGCAGTCCTCACGCCGTCACTTCGAGGTCGCGGCGGCCGGCGACGGCTGGGTGGTGCGGGACCTCGGCAGCCGGAACGGCACCCTCCTCAACGGCCGCCGCCTGTCGGGCGAGGCGCCCCTGCGCCACGGCGATCGGATCGCGGTGGGCGCCTCGGTGATCCGCTTCGAGGCGGGGGCGGGAGCCGAGACGGGGCCGGGGGCGGGCGCGCGGGCGTGGGGCGCTGCCCAGTCGGGGCCGCCCCAGCCGGGCGACACCCTGGGCGGGTGCCGGATCGAGGCGGCGGCCGGGCGAAGCCGCTACGGCGCGCTGTTCCGGGCCCACCAGGACAGCCTCGAGCGCGCGGTGCTGCTGGAGGTGGTCGAGCCTGCCCTCGCGCGCGCCCCGGGGTTCTTGGGCCGCTACGAGCGCCGGGCCAAGCTGGCGGGAGCCCTCGATCACCCCGCGCTGCAGGCGGTGTTCGACACCGGCCGGGTCGGCGATGCGCTGTACACCGTGCTCGAGGCCTGCC
>JAWLGW010000280.1:0-7509 GCA_041690735.1 Planctomycetota bacterium | reverse complement strand
CTGTTCCTGCACTGGTTCGGCGTCGACCTGGAGCACATCTACGGGCGGCGCAACTTCCTGGTGCTGTACCTGGCCGGCGCCCTGGTGGCGTCGCTGACCCACGCCCTGTGGGAGCACAGCTGGGGTCAGGACATTCCGGCCCTCGGCGCCTCGGGCGCCGTCATGGCGGTGGTGGTCGTGGCCGCCATGTTCTTCCCCCACCGCACGATCCTGCTGATGTTCGTCCTGCCGGTGCCCCTGTGGGCCCTGGCCTGCTTCAAGCTGGTCGGCGACCTGGCCGGCCTCACCGGCGGCGGGAGCGGCGTCGCCCACGCGGCGCACCTGGGCGGGGCCGTGGCGGGCCTGGCGTTCAAGGTCCTCGACCTGCGCCTGTTCGCCTCGCCCGGGCAGCCGGAGCGCCCGAGCGGCGGCGGGCTGGGGGCGCGCCTCTCGGCGCTCCTCCCCCGCCCCGCCGCGCCTGCGCCCCCGCCGGCGCCTCCGCCCCGGATCGACCCCGACACGGCCCTGCACGTGGACGAGCTGCTGCGCAAGATCAGCCGGGAGGGGCTCGGCAGCCTCACCCCCGAGGAGCTCGAGTTCCTGCAGGGCGCCAGCGAGCGCTACAAGCAGGGGTAGCAGCGCCCCTTCACTGAGTCCCCCCTCCGCGACTATGCTCCAGGGAGGCGGCGGTCGCTGCGGCGGCCGCCGGGGGCGGGAGCGGAGAGCGCGGCGTGGCACGCAAGCGCGGACCGAAGCACAAGCAGAGCAAGCTCGTCGAGGTGGCCATGGCGGCCGCCACGGCGCCCGCGACGGTGATCACCGCCCGGGAGCGGGTCAACGCCTTCCTGCTGCCGGTCGCCTGGACGATCGGCGCGGTGGGGCTCATGGCGCTGGTGAGCTGCGGCATGCTGGCGGCGGTCCCCGAGGACAACTGGCCCGAGGCGCTGGAGTTCGACCACCTGCCCCTGTACGCCGTGGGGAGCCTGGCCGCCGCCAGCCTGCTGGGCTGGGGGTGCATGCAGCGCGGGCTGGGCGCCGTCCGGCGCCGGATCGGCTGGCAGGTGGGCGGCTGGCTGTTCGTCCTGCTGCCGGTGGTGTGCGCCGGGTTCGTGCTGGCGGAGGGGCGCTGGCTCCGCCTGGAGGAGTGGTCGCACGGTCGCGAGCTGGGCCTGTTCGTCCGCTGGTATCCGGCGGCGCTGGTGGTCCTGGCCCTGGGGGCGTTCGTGCTCGCCGAGCTGCGCAGCGGCGGCGAGGAGGGCGCGGGCTGGCAACGGGCCCTGTGGTCGCTGCTGTTGATCGCCCCCTACGTCCTCCTCATGGGCACGCTGGTGCTCGGGGTGGAGGCGCCCTGGCTCAGCGAGACCATGCAGGAGAGCCTGGCCGAGCTCGGCTCGGGCGCGATCGTCTTGCAGGTGGCGATCGGCTACTTCCTCAGCGCGGGCGCCGCCAGCGGATAGACTCGCGCCCATGCGACACCCCCTGCTGGCTCTGATCCTGCTCGCTCCCCTCGGCGGCTGCGGCTCCGAGCCCGCGGCGGCGCCCGCGCCCGAGGAGGCGCCCGAGGTGGCCGACCCCGCGCTGGAGCGGTTCCACCGCTGGTCGCCCCGCCTGGCCCAGGGGGGCGACCCCCGGGGCGAGGAGGACTTCGCTCGCCTGGCGCGCGCCGGGTTCGCGGTGGTGCTGAGCGTGGACGGCAAGCCGCCCGAGGTCGAGGCCGCGGCGCGCCACGGGCTGCGCTACGTCCACCTGCCGATCGGCTACGACGGGATCTCGCCCCACCGCCGGCTCGAGATCGTCAAGGCGGTGCAGCAGGCCGAGGGCCCGGTGTACGTCCACTGCCACCACGGTCGCCACCGCGGGCCGGCGGCCGCGGCCCTGGCGCGGATCGCCCTCGACGCGGTGGCTCCGGCCGACGCGGTCACCGGCCTGGCCGAGACCTGCAGCCCCCACTACGAGGGGCTGTTCGCGGCCGTGGCCGAGTTCCGCGCCCCCGACCCGGCGGCGCTGGCCGCGGTGTCCGGCGACCTGCCCAGCCGGGTGGTGCCCGACGACCTCGTGGCCCGCATGCTCGACATCGACGACCTGCGCGGCCACCTCGGCGACCTGGCCGCCAACGGCTGGCGCCCGCTGCCCGAGCACCCCGACCTCGACCCGGCCCACGAGGCGCTGATGCTCGAGGAGGCCTACCGCGAGCTCGGCCGGACGGCGGAGGCCCGCGCCCACGGGGAGCGGTTCGAGCGGCTGCTGCAGGAGTCGATCGAGGCGGCGACCCGCCTGCGCCAGGCGCTGAACGCGCCGCGGGACGCCGCCGTCGCCGATCGAGCCTTCGAGGCGGTGCGCCAGGGGTGCACCGGCTGCCACCGCGCCTTCCGCGACGCGTGAACCCACTTGGGTTCATGACGCGTCGCTGACTTCGGCGTCAGGACACTACTAGCTCGGCCGGGCGGCGGCCGGGATGTCCGACCGGCGCAGCCAGAACGACGGCAGCACCACGGTCAGGATCGGGAAGATCTCCAGCCGCCCCAGCAGCATGGCGAACACCGCGATCATCTTGGCGAAGGGGGCGTAGGGGGCGAAGCTCCCGGTGGGGTCGGCGTCGCCGAAGGCGGGACCGATCGAGCCCATGGAGGACACCGACATGGCCCCCGACGAGACCGGGTCGGAGCCGGTGCCGGCGATGAGCACGGAGAAGATCATGATCAGCAGCCCGTAGAAGGCCACGTACGCGACCGCCTCGCGCAGCTCCTCGGGAGCGACCACCCGCCCGGACATCTGCTGGGGAATGACCGCCCGCGGGTTCGCCAGCCGGCGCATCTCCAGGTAGGCGTGCCGCCACAGGACCATCACCCGGCGGAACTTGATCCCACCTGCGGTCGACCCCGAGCAGCCGCCGATCAGCATGAGGCCCAGCAGGATCACCTGGCACACCGACGGCCAGGTGGCGTAGTTCACGGTGCCGAACCCGGTGGTGGTCGAGATCGCGGTCACCGTGAAGCTCGCGTCCACGAAGGCCTGCCCGAACCCGGCGGCGCCGTGGTTCCCGTACCGGTCGGGGTCGCCCTGCAGGTACAGGATCGAGGTGACGACCGCCGCGACCACGGCCAGCATGACCAGGTAGGCCCGCACCTCGCCGTTCTTGAACAGGGCCCGAGGGTCCCGCTGCACGAACACCCGCCCCAGGGTGGCGAAGCTGAGCGCGCCGAGCACCATGAAGGCCACCGTGACCATCTGGATCTTCCAGTCCCAGTAGCCCAGGCTGGCGGTGCGGGTGGAGAAGCCGCCGGTGGAGATGGTGGCGAAGGCGTGGTTGATCGCGTCCCAACCCGACATGCCCAGCGCCATCAGGATCAGGAACAGCACCGCTGTCGCGCCCACGTACACCACCAGCAGACCCTTGAGGGTGGCGCGGGTGCTGCCCCGGTAGCGCTCGGTGAGGAAGCTGGCCTCCGAGCGCTGGGTACGGCGCAGCTCCTCGGCGTTCCCCAGCCAGGGGGCGAGGACCAGCACGATCAGCACGATCCCCGCGCCGCCCAGCCAGTGGGTGAGCGAGCGCCACAGGTGCAGCGGCGCCGGAATGGCGTCCACGTCGGGGAGCACGGTCGCGCCCGTGGTCGTGAGCCCGCTCATCGACTCCACCAGCGCGTCGACGACCCCGATGCCCAGCGCCACGTAGGGCACCGCCGCGGCGAGCACCGCCGAGACCCACGACAGGGCCACGATCGCCAGGGACTCCCGTCGGGTCCACTTGCTGGCGCGGGTCCGCAGGGGGAGGAGGGCGAACCCGAACAGGGAGGTGGCGAGGGCGCCGATCAGCAACGGCGCGGCCCTGGTGGCGGGGTCGAGCGCCGCGACCGCCACCAGGGCGAGCTGCGCGATCCCCATGACCACCAGGGTGATCCCCGTGGTGCCGAGCACCCCGGGCACGTCGACCTGCACGCGATACCGCGGGCCGACGCTCACCGCGCCGCCTCCAGGAAGCGCCGAACGGCGGCCAGGTCGAACCGCTCGGCGTCGCCCACGAAGGCGAAGGCGACCGGCGCCTCGCCCACCACCGCCGCGGCGGTGATCAGCCGCACCGGGCGCTCCTTGCCTCGCAGCAGGCGGTCCCGCGCGGGCAGGGGCGCGTCGCCCAGGCGCAGCTCGAGGGGGGCGTCGCTCGTCGCCTCGCCCGCGCCCTCTCCCAGCCGCTCCGCCACCAGCTTGGGCCAGTAGGCGTCGACCTGCTCGCGGGCGGCGGCGAGGTCGGTCCCCGCGGGGAGCGACCACACCGCGATCGTCAGCGCCTCGTCGAGGGGGACCAGCTCGCCCTGGTAGCCCTCGGGGACGAGCTGCGCCAGCCGCTCCCCCGGCACGTCGGCCGCCCGGAAGGCTCGGTACCCCTCGGGGACCTCGGCCGCAGGCAGCACCGCGCGCAGCGTCTCCTCGACCTCCGCCGGGTCGGTGGTGAAGCGGCGGTCCGAGCGGAGCACGGTCACCGCCAGCAGGCCGAACACCACCAGGATCAGCAGCCCGCAGCCCAGGCAGCCGCCCACCTGCACCAGGACCGCGCGCTCCTGCTGCGCTCCGACCTGCGCCCCGACGGGTGGTGGCTCCTGCGGCTGCATGGCCGCGGAGTTTAGCGCGAATCGGCGTCCGGGCGTGGTCGAGGCGGAGACGGGCTACGGCGACGTCGCCTGCTCCAGCCCCACCTCGGGCGCCTCGGTGCGGGCGACGACGGCCCCGGTCCGCTCGACCAGGAGCGGCGTGGCGGCGTGGCGCAGGACCTTCTCGGCGACCGAGCCGAACAGCCACCGGTCGAGGCCGCTCCGGCCGTGGGTGGTCATGGCGATCAGGTCGGCGCCTTCGTCCTCGGCGACGTCCAGGATCGCCCCCGCCTCGTCGGTGGCCACCTCACCGCGGACCCGGACCCGGGCGACGCCGCCGCTGAGCAGCCGCTGCCGCGCCGGCTCCAGCGCCTCCTCCAGGGTGTCGGGCGCCGGAGCGACCACCGGGAGGGGGCCCGGGACCTCGGGCGACACCCCCAGCACGACCGCCGCCTGCAACAACACGACCTCCGCGTCGAACCGGCGGGCGAGGGCGGACACCCGGGGCAGGATCCGGGCGGAGCGGTCCGAGCCGTCCAGCGGCACCAGGATCCGCTGGAAGGCGCGGGCGGTCGTCCCCTCGGCGCGGGCGGGCCCGAGCAGCAGGGGGACCGGGCACCGGCGCAGGACGCGCTCCGCCACGCTCCCCCGCACCCACCGCGACAGGCCCGACCGGCCGTGGGTGGCCATGGCCACCAGGCCGTCGGGCCCCAGCCCCTCGGCCCGCGCCAGGATCGCCTCGGCGGGATCTCCGACGTCCACGTGGACCCGGGCCTGCCCGCCTCGCCGCTCGAGGTCCTGCTGCACCTCGCGCAGCCACCGCTGGGCCGCGTCCACCCGCAGCGGCAGCGGCCGCCCCGCGTGCTGCTCGCCCTCCGCCGCGTGCTGCGGGTCGATCACGAACAGCAGGTGCACCTGCGCGTCCTCGGCGCGCAGCAGCGGGTCGAGGTGGGCGAACACGCCGCGTGAGCGGTCGGAGCCGTCGAGCGGGACCAGGATCGGTTGGAGCACGGGCGAGGCCTCCTTATCGGTGCGCCGGCGGGACCGCCAGCAGCGAGCAGGGGACGCGGCGCACCAGCTGCTCCGCGGTGTTGGCGCGGCGGAAGCGGGCGATGCCGGTGCGGCCGGCGTCGCCCAGGATCAACAGGTCGCACTGCTCCTCCTCGGCGGCGCGGGAGATCCCCTCCACCGCCTCGCCCTCCTCGATCCGGGTGCGCAGGTCGATCCCGTGCAGGTCGAGCTGCGCGGCGCAGGAGGGCAGCGGACGCTCGTCGGGGTCGCCGCTGCCGCCGACCGGCGCCGAGGCCCGCACCACCGTCAGCAAGCACAGCGAGGCGACGAAGGTCCGCGCCAGGAAGGCCGCCGTGGCCAGGGCTTCGCGAGCGGGCTCGGAGTCGTCGACCGCGCACAGGATCCGCCGGATCTCCGGGTGGGCGCGACCGCTGCGGACCAGCCACACGGGGGCCGGCGCCCGGCGGATCACAGCCTCGGCGGTCGACCCCAGGAGCAGCCGCTCCAGGGTCGTCTTGCGTCCGGCGCCCAGCACGATCAGGTCGACCTGTCGGGCCTCGGCGACGGCCACGATCTCCTGCGCGGGGTCCCCGGTGCGGGTGAGCAGCGTCGGCTCGACGTCGCAGCCGCGGACCGCCAGGCGCTGCCGGAGCTCGTCGGCGAGGTCGGAGCCGCGGTCGGGGAGCGGATCGTCGGGCTCCACCACGTGCATGACCGTCACGTGGGCCCCGAAGGTCTGCGCGAGCAGGCACGCCTCGTCGCAGGCGTCGCACGCCTCTCGATTGGCGTCCAGGGCAAGCAGGATCGACTCGACGGCGTTCACCCCGGCACCTCCTCGACCCTTCGCGGCGCGAACGGCGCGCCAAAGTGGAGGCGCCGACCGTCCGCCGCGGCTCGCTGGAGTTGTGGCCTCTGGGGCGGACCTCGGGGGGGGTCGGGGTCACGTGGGCGTGACCGCCCGGGGCGCGGCCGTCGCACGGCGAGCGGTCAGGGGTGGCCGCTGAGGGGTCGCAGGGAGGGACTACACTGGCCCGCGGATTGCGCAGCGGATGAGCGAGGAGGCGCGCATGGTGCAGACGGTGTTGGTCCCCGTGGACGGCTCGGAGCTGGCGAACCGCGTGCTCGCGCCGCTCGGCAAGCTGCTGGAGGGGGACGCGAAGGTGATCCTGCTGCGGGTCGTCGAGCAGGGACCCGGCGCCACGCAGGGGCTCGCCGAGCAGGGGAAGCAGGAGCTGGCCGCGCTGCGCGAGCGGCTGCAGGCTGAGGGCGTGACGGTCGATTCGCTCCTGCGCCAGGGAGACGCCGCGGGGGAGATCCTGGAGGTCGCCGAGGAGCTGCGGCCCACCCTGATCGCCATGTCCACCCACGGCCACAGCGGCGTGACCCGGCTGGTGCGCGGCAGCGTCGCCGAGCGGGTCCTGCGCCACACCACGACCCCGCTCCTGCTGTGCACCCCCGCCGCGCTCGACCACGAGCGGGTGGACGCGGGGTTCCCCGCGATCCTGGTGCCGCTGGACGGCTCCGAGCGCTCGGCCAAGATCCTCCCCCACGTGGAGGCCCTGGCGAAGGCCTACGGCAGCCGCGTCACCTTGCTGCGGGTCGAGCCCTTCGTCCCCTCGGCCGTGCCCTCACCCCTGCTGACGCCTCAGACCTGGGACCCCGACTCCGTGGCGGCCACCCTGGAGCCGCACCGGGCGCGCCTCGAGCAGGCGGGGGTCCAGGCCGAGGTCAAGGCGACGATGGGGATCGAGGCGGCCGAGATCCTCGACGCCGCCGAGGACGCCGACCTCGTCGCCATGACCACCCACGGCCGCACCGGCCTCTCCCGGTGGTGGTTCGGCTCGGTGGCGGAGCAGGTCCTCCGCCACTGCACGCGCCCCCTGCTGGTGGCCCGGGTCCCGGAGGAGTAGCGAGCCAATCTCAGGCTCGCCGGGAC
>JAWLGW010000279.1:0-7520 GCA_041690735.1 Planctomycetota bacterium | reverse complement strand
GACGCCGTGGTCGACGTGGAGCGGGCTCAGTACGACCCGCGCTTCGGGCTCGTCGTCCACAGCCGCGTCGACCTCGACCAGGGGCGGGCCCTCAACCTGCAGGGGGTCCCCTTCTCGACCTGGATCGGGCTCGCCTCGGGGGCCCGCGAGCCGGTGATCGGAGGCGAGCGGGTCCGCGGCCTGGAGGTCCCGCCTCCAGATCCCCCCGGCCGCGCCGGGCCTCGCTGGCAGGACGGCGGTGATGCCCTGGCCGCGCTGGGCCTGCCGCCGCAGCCGCGCTGGGCCTTGGGCCTGGGTGAGGACCCTTGGGTGCGACAGCCGCTGCCTCCCGTCGGGGAGGGGCTGCAGTACGGGGTGTGGGTGCGAGGTCGCCTGGGGCAGGCCGCGCCCGGGCGGGTGCCCACCCACACCCGGTTCGTGGTCAACACCCGCGAGTACGGCTACACCGTCGAGGTGATCGAGACCTTGACGGTGGACGACGCCAGCCCGGCGGTGAAGCGGCGCGCCCTCCACCACGGCCCGCGTTGGCGCGGGGAGGCTTGGTGAGCGGGAGGTCGTCGACGAGCGCCTCCAGCACTCTCGTCGGTCGTCGCCGCGGCTGACTTGGCCACTCGCGCTCGCGCTCGTCGTGGTCGACCACGAGCGCGATGTCTCCAGCCCGGTCGGTCCCGATGTCGGGCACCCGGCGGCAGGGCTGTTCCCCGTCGCAGGCATGGCTTAGGATCCGCCGCTCCCATGAGCGATCTCCTGGACCTGCTCGAGCGCCTGGTCGCCGTCCCTTCGCCCTCTGGCGAGGAGGGGCCGTACACCGAGATGGTGGCCGACTTGCTCGCCGCCGACGGCTACGCCGTCGACCTCCCCGAGGTGGCCCCCGGCCGCCCCAACCTGATCGCGCGCCCGGCGGACACCCCGGCCCCGAGGGTCTACTTCTCCACCCACCTCGACGTGGTCCCGCCGCACATCCCACCCCGTCGCGACGGCGACCTGGTGTGGGGCCGCGGCACCGCCGACACCAAGGGGCCCTTCGTCGCCATGCTGGAGGCGGCCCGCCGCCTGCGAGGCGAGGGGATCGCGGCGGGGTTCCTGCTGGTCGCGGGCGAAGAGGTCGACCACTGCGGCGCGATCCACGCCGCGCAGACCCTCGACCTCGAGGGGGCGCGGATCGTGCTCGGCGAGCCGACCTCCAACCGGGTGGTCGCCGCCCAGAAGGGCCTCCTCAAGGTGCGGATCGTCGCCGAAGGGGTGGCGGGCCACTCGGCCTTCCCCGACCGCGGCGTCTCCGCCATTCACCGGCTGCTCGAGGTGCTGGAGCGGGTCCGGCACGAGCCGTGGCCCGAGGCGCCGACCCTGGGGCCCACCACCTGGAACGTGGGCCTGATCGAGGGGGGCGTCGCCGCCAACGTGTTCGCGCCCCAGGCCTCCTGCCAAGTGCTGTTCCGTCTCGCCGCTGCCGCGGGCGAGGTGCTGGCGCGCGTGGAGGCGCTAACCCGCGAGACCGAGGGCGTGGCGATCGAGGTGATCTCGCGCAACGACCCCGTCGAGCTCCAGCCGCCTCCGGACTTACCGACCTGCGTCATTCCCTTCAACAGCGATGCGAGCTACCTCGCCCCGCTCGGCCCGGTGTGGCTGTGCGGGCCCGGGGCGATCGAGCTCGCGCACTCCGACGACGAGCACATCGCGCGGCGTGACATCGAGGAGGGCGTCGAGCTGTACGTCCGCCTCGGACGCGCCGCAGGTCGCCGGGGAGGTTGACCGTGCGCCTGTTCACCGCCGACTGGATCCACTACGACGACACCTTCCGCGAGGGCCACGCCCTGCTGCTCGACGACGACGGGCGGGTGGTGGCGGCGGGGCCCGCCGAGCAGGTGGCCGCCCACCCCGACGCCGAGGGGGCCGAGCGCCACGACCTGCCCGGGCGGGCGATCGCGCCGGGGACCGTCAGCGCCCACAGCCACGCCTTCCAGGTCTTCCTGCGGGGCGCGGGCGACCACCCGCTGGGGTTCCAGGACTGGGTGAAGCGCTACCTGTACCCGCTGGTGGAGGGCCTCGACGACGCCTCGCTGGAGGCGGCGGCGCTGCTGTGCTTCACCCAGATGGCGCAGGCCGGCATCACCACGGTGGGCGAGTTCCACTACATCCACAACGCGCAGGACACCTACGACCCGCGCCTGGACGAGCTGGCCCACATCGTGATCCGGGCCGCCCGGCGGGTGGGCCTGCGCCTGGCCTTCCTGCGCACGATCTACGACGTGCAGGAGCGCCGCGGCCAGGGCCGCATGGCGCAGGACATCGAGCCCGCGATCGAGAGCATTCGCCGCCTGCACCAGGACTACGCCGAGGACCCCGGCGTCACCGTGCTCCCCGCGCCCCACTCCTTGCACGGCGCCACCCAGGCCGCGGTCGAGGCGGCCGCCGCCCTGGCCACCGAGCTCGACACGCGCTGGCACATCCACCTGGCCGAGCAGCACAGCGACGTAGGCTACTCGCAGCGGATCCACGAGGGGACGCCGCTGGAGGTCCTCGACGCCTGGGGGGTGCTGGACCAGCGGACGGTGATCGTGCACGGGATCTGGCTCAGCGAGGGCGAGCGCGCCCTGCTGGCCGAGCGCGGCGGCGGCATGGTCAGCAACCCCACCACCAACATGGCGCTGGGCGACGGGATCGCCCCCCTGGCGGACATGCTCCACCACGGGGTGCCGGTGGGGCTGGGGACCGACATGAACGCCGCCCCCAACGTCTTCGCCGAGATGCGCACCGCGGAGTACCTGCAGCGGGTCAAGAAGCTGCAGATGGGCTGCCTGCCCCGCACCAAGGTCGGCGCGCAGCCCGAGCCGGCGCGGATCTTCGACATGGGCACCCGGTGGGGCGCCGCGGCTCTGGGGATCAAGGCCGGCGCCTTCGAGCCCGGCGCCTGGGGCGACCTGCTGGTCCTCGACCTGGCCGACCCCTCCCTGCTGCCGGGAGCGGTGCTGGGCGGCGACGCGCTGCTCAACGCCCTCACCAGCTCCATGGTGCCGCAGACGGCGATCCGCGAGGTGTGGGTGGGCGGCGAGCAGATCACCCGCGACGGCGCGGTGATCGGCGTCGACCGCGCCGAGCTGGCGGCCCGCGTCCGCGAGGCGAGCGCCGTCCACACCGGGCTCGGCCTGTCGTAGCGCGTGAGCGTCCTCGCCGGGCGGGTGTTGACGCCGGCCGGCTGGCGCTCGGGTCGGTTGATCTGCGAGGGCGAGCGCGTCACCTTCCTGCGCGAGGGCCACGCGCCCCCGCGCCGCCTGGTCGTCCCCGGCTTCATCGACCTCCACGTGCACGGCGGGGGCGGCGCGGACGTCATGGACGGCGCCGAGGGGATCGCGCGCATGGCGGCCTTCCACCTGCGGCGCGGCACGACCGCCCTGTGCCCCACCACCGTCACCCGTCCGGCCGACGAGCTGCAGGCGGTGGTGGCCGCGGTCGCGCGGGCTGGCGACGCGCCGGAGCGCGCGCGCCTGCTGGGGGTGCACCTCGAGGGGCCGTTCATCGCCGAGACCCGCCGCGGCGCCCAGCCGCCCTTCGTGCGCGACCCCGACCCGGCGCTGCTGGACACGCTGCTGGCGGCGGGCCCGGTCGCCGTCGTCACCCTGGCCCCCGAGCTCCCGGGCGCCGAGGCGCTGATTCGCCGCCTGCGGGAGGTCGGCGTCCGCGCCAGCCTCGGTCACTCCGAGTGCGACGCCGCCACCGCCCGGGCTGCCTTCGCGGCCGGCGCCGGCGGAGTCACCCACCTGTTCAACGCCATGAGCGGCCTGCACCACCGCCGCCCTGGCCTGGCGGCGGCCGCGCTCGAGGCCGAGGAGGCCTTCCACGAGCTGATCCTGGACGGCCACCACGTGGACCCGCTGCTGTTCCGGCTCGCCCTGCGAGCCCTGCCCGCCACTAGCCGTCTGGTGCTGGTGACGGACGCGATCCGCGCGGCCGGCGCCGGCGGGGGGACCGCCGAGCTGGGCGGGCAGGAGGTGACGGTGAACGAGGGCAAGGCCACCCTCGCGGACGGCACCCTGGCGGGGAGCGTGCTGACGCTCGACCAGGCCCTGCGCAACGCGGCCGCGGCCGGGCTGACCCTCGAGGCCGCGGTGGCGCTGCTGACCGCCAACCCCGCCGAGGCCCTGGGGCGGAGCGACGTGGGCCGCCTGGCGCCCGACGCCTACGCCGACGCGGTGGTGCTCGACGCCGACGACCTGACGGTGCTGGCGGTGGTGAAGGGAGGAACCGAGGTAAGAAGGTGAAGAGTCAATCGAACCGCAGAGGGCGCGGAGAGCGCAGAGAATCACAGAGGAAGATCTCAGCGAATCTCTGTGCTCTCTGCGCTCTCTGCGGTTGTCTCTCCAGCGAGTTGAAGACGGACTCGTTGTCAGGACACGAGCTCATCTTCTTGTCTCATCTCCGCCCCAGCGCCTTGATCCCCGCCAGCGGGACCGCCCAGTCCTGGCGCAGCGGCAGCAGGGCCTGCTCCAGCAGCTCGCCCAGGGCCTCGTCGGCGCCCAGGCCCCGCCCCGTCGCCAGGCGACGCGTCAGCGCCAGCACCGGCTGCGCCTGCGCGTCGGGCGCGCCGCCGCTGGCGAGGGCCAGGATCACCTCGTCGATCAGGTCGGCCCGCCGGCTGGTGCCGCCGCGCTGCTCGACCTCCAGGCCGAGCTGCCGCTCGAGCACCGCGGCCACCAGGGCCGTGGCCCGAGTGCGGTCGTCCTCGCGGCGCGTGAGCGCCAGCACCAGGTGGTTGCGGGCGGTCTCCACCCGCGTGCGCACCCGCAGCAGGTCCTTGGGCGCGAGGCGCGTCCAGCGCAGCACCAGCGAGGAGAAGGAGAGCGAGCGCTCCCGGCCGGCCGGCAACAGCTGACGGAGGACCAGGTCTCCCAGCCCCAGGCGCGCCTCGGGCTCCTGCGGATCGAACTTGGTGGCCAGGGCGAAGAACGCCTCCGCCAGCGAGGGGTCGCCGGCGGCGTCGGCGCGCCGCGCCAGCGCCACCGACTCGCGGGCCGCCAGGGTGGCGTCCACTCGCGCCAGCGCATCGAGCAGCGGCCGCACCGCCTCGGGAGACTCCTGCTGGGCGTAGGTCGCCTGGACCTGCAGCCGCACTACCTCCGGCGGCACCCGCTCCTCGCCCTCGGCGCGGATCACGGGGTAGCGCCGCAACACCTCCAGCGCCGCCGCCGCGTCGCCCCGGCGCATGTGCGCCCGGGCCAGACCCAGGAGGGTGGCCGGGTCGGACGGCTCCTCGCTCGCCAGCTTGCGCAGGTGCTCCAGCGCCAGCGCGGCGAAGGCGGGGCCCCGCCCGAGCAACCGCTCGGCCTCCCGGACCCGCACCCGCCGCGCGGCCGAGGCCGGCCGCGGCCGGCGCACGTCGAGGGCCACCAGCCGCCCGTCCGCAGTGCGCAGGACCAGGGCGGGCGTCGCGGAGGGCGCCGCGCCGGGGAGGACGGTCAGGTCGGGCAGGAACCGCCCGTCGGGGTGGCGCCGCTCCCCCGCGAAGCGCCCGTCCTCGAGGTCGCACAGCACGAGCACGCCGCTGCCCGAGACCGCAGCCACCCACGGCGCCTCGCCCGACCCGCCGGTCAGCACGCGCGGCGCCGAGGGAGGCGCCTGCTCGCTGCCGGGCAGCCGGCGCACCCACACGGGGTTCCCGTCCACCGGGTCGAGCGCCACGAGGTCGCCCTCGGCGCGCGTCAGCACCACGCGGGGCGGCGCGCCACCGTGGAGGACGCCGTCGCGGACGCCCTCCAGCGGACGCTCCCAGGAGACGCTCCCTCCCGCGCGTCGCAGCGCCAGCACCCGCCGGTCGGTCGCCACCACGAACACCGGCAGCCCCGGCGCGCCGAGCAGCACCCGCGGCTGCTCGCCCTGGAGCGGGGCCTCCCACAGCTTGCCCCCCGACTGGTCGTGCGCGACCACGGTCGGCTCCGGCCCGGCGCCGGCGCCCACGCAGATCGCCACCGCGCCTGAGTCCTCACCCGCGGCCAGGAAACGCGGCCGCGGGCCGGCTCTCCCGCCCGGGTCGCCGCCGGCGCGCCACAGCAGGCTGCCGTCCGCCCCGCGCACCACGCCCAGCGGACCGCCCACCAGCAGGTCGAAGGCGCGGTCGCCGGTGGCGTCCACCGGGAGCGCCTCCAGCTTGGCCACCGGGAGCTCCACGCGCCAGCGCACCGCCCAGGCGTCGCCCATCCACCCGACGGCCGCCAGCCGGCCCTCCCCCTCCGCCCGGCAGGCCGCGAACAGGGCGCTGCGGCCGCTCTCGTCCGCGGGGGTGGCCACCAGCGCCTCGACCGGACCGGGCAGCTCCACCGCCCACAGCTCGCGGCCGTCCTCGGCCGCCAGGGCGGTCAGCGAGGCGCCCTCGGCGACCACGAGGTCGAGGGCGCCGCCGGGGCGGAGGTGCGCCGCCGCCGCCAGGCCCGAGCCGCGGCGCGTGCGCCAGCGCAGCCGGTCCGCCTGGGGCGCCAGCGCCACGATCGAGCGACCGTCGGTCGACGCGGTCACCACCTCGGCCGCACCGTCCTGGTCGACGTCCGCCACCACCGGCGCGGCGTCGGTCGCCGCCCACACCTCCGCCTCGCTGGAGCGGAGCGGGTCGAGGCGCCAGGCGCCGCCCTGCAGCACGAACAGCTCGCCCGAGCGGGTCCACACCCGCGCCGCCGCGCCGTCCTCGAGCACCACCGGGTGCGGCGGCAGGCGCAGGTCCGGCACCTCCCTGGCGCCCCCCGGCTCGAGGGCGAAGGCGCGCGCCTCGCCGCGGGCCGCGTCGCTCAAGAACAGCCAGGCGCCGGCCTCCGAGAGGACGGCGGCGGCGGCGTCGTAGCGGGCGCGGTCGGCCCCCACCCGGTACCGGCGGCCGCCCTGCAGGTCGACCAGCCAGGCGGGGCCGCGGGCGGGCAACACCGCCAGCCAGGGCTCGCCCCCCAGCGCCAGCCGCACCGGGATCACGGCGCTGTCGGGGGTCACCCCCTCGAGGTCCGCCAGGGTCCCCCGCGCGCGCCGCTCGCTCACCGACCACACCAGGACCTCGCCCTCGAGCGGGTAGGCGGCCAGGACGCCGCGTCCGCCGCCTGCCAGCGGCCCTCCGGCCTGCAGGATCGCCGGCCGGCCGGTGGAGCCCAGGCGAGCTGCCCTCAGGCGCGGCCGCCGGATCGGCAGGCCGAGGTCGAGGTCTCGCTGGACCACCTCGCCGCGCCCGCGGTGAATGAGCAGCTGCGGCGGGCGGACCGGGAGCACCGTCACGGCGGCCGCGTCCACCTCCTGGGGCGGCAGCAGCAGCGCCCCGGTGCGGCCGTCCCGCACCTCGAGCCGCTCGGCGTCGCCGAGCACGAGGTCGAGGACCCCGTCCGCATCGACGTCCACGGCCTCGAGCAGCCGCTCTCCCGACACCCGCACGCGCAACCGCGCGCCAACGGCGCCCGCGCCGCCGAACACGACCAGGCGCACCCCCTCCTCGCTCCGCTCCAGGGCGACCACGTCCAGGGCGCCATCGCCATCGACGTCTCGCACCAGCGGCT